>JAGCXZ010000247.1 GCA_017961065.1 Lachnospiraceae bacterium | reverse complement strand
TTTGAAAAGATCCTGCAGTCGACCGGCCGTACGGTGGAGTCGATGGTTTCGCAGCTGATCGGCGCCGTGATCAATCTGATCTTTGACCCGATCCTGATCTTCGGGCTGCTCGGGTTTCCGAAGCTGGGTGTTGGGGGCGCCGCCATTGCGACGGTGGCCGGTCAGATCATGGGCGCATGCACAGGCCTTTTCCTGAATCTGAAACGCAATCATGAAGTGAGATTTCATATCAAAGGGTTCCGTCCAAACGGAAGGATGATCCGTGAGATTTACAGGGTCGGCCTGCCGTCCATCTTCATGCAGTGTGTGGGATCGCTCATGACCTACGGCATGAATCAGATCCTGATCGTATTCTCCACGACCGCAACGGCCGTATTCGGCGTATATTTTAAACTGCAGAGTTTTGTGTTCATGCCGCTCTTCGGAATGAACAGCGGTATGATCCCGATCATTGCCTACAACTATGGTGCCAGAAACAGGAAACGCATGATCCGCACGATCCGTTATGCGGCAGTCATTGCCGTAGGGATCATGCTGTTTGGTCTGCTGGTCTTCCAGGTATTCCCTTCGCAGTTATTTTCCCTGTTTAATGCCTCGGATCATATGCTCGCCATGGGGGATCCGGCACTGCGTGTGATCTCCATCCACTTCCCGGTCGCTGCTGTATGTATCGTATTCGGCTCCACATTTCAGGCCCTTGGGAACGGACTCTATTCCCTGATCGTGTCCCTGATCCGCCAGTTGGCCGTACTGCTTCCGGCAGCTTATCTGTTATCCAAACTGGGCGATGTCTATTATGTCTGGTGGTCGTTCCCGATCGCTGAGGTGGCATCCCTGATCGTATCCACGATCTGCATGATCCGCATGTACAGACAGGTGATCAGCAAGGTGGAAGAAGGCGTATAAGCGGTATACGCTTGCAAATCACATGGAAGAAAGACAACTCCCCGATAAACTGAAGAGTGAAAAGAACAAGAAGCGCCAAAAGGATGCATCGCTGCGCCCTTCCGTTCGGATCTCCGTGCGCGAACTCGTGGAATTCATCATGCGTTCGGGCGATATCGACAACAGGAGAAAATCGGGTTCGGACCCTGTTTCTGCCATGCTTGAAGGTGCGAGGATCCATCGCATGATCCAGAGCGGGATGGGTGTGGAATACCATCCGGAGTACTTCATGCGCGAATGTTTTGCGCTCCCTGATTACGATATCGTGATCGAGGGACGCGCGGACGGTGTGATCTTTAAGGAAGACAATCCGGAAGAGATCGCCGTGATCGATGAGATCAAGACGACGTTTCAGGAGCCCGAAAAGATCGGAAAACCCGAGGGCGTGCATTTAGCGCAGGCCAAGGTCTATGCCTATATCTTTGCCGCGCAGAATGACCGTAAGGAAGTCGGCGTGCGCATGACCTATGTGAATCTGGACTCGCACGAGCTGAAGTATTTTCATGAAACCTATACGTTTCCCGAGATCAGGAAGTGGTTCAGGGAACTGATGGATGCTTATGTGCGCTGGTCTGATTTTATTTTCACGTGGAAAGAAAAAAGGGATGCGTCGATCAAGGCGCTTGATTTTCCCTTTGCATACAGGGTTGGCCAGAAGGAACTTGCATCCGATGTTTACCGCACGATCTATCTGAAGAAACGTCTCTTTATCGAGGCGCCCACGGGTGTCGGCAAGACGGTTTCCACGGTGTTTCCCGCCATCAAAGCCATGGGCGAGGGCTTGTCCGATAAGATCTTTTATCTGACGGCCAAGACGATCACGCGGACCGTTGCGATCGACTGCCTCAACACGTTACGGAACGGAGGCCTGAAAATCAAATCCGTGGTGATCACGGCCAAGGAAAAAACCTGTCCGCTCGATTCCTGCGAGTGCAACCCGGATGCCTGCGAGCGCGCGAAGGGGCATTTTGACAGGATCAACGACGCGATGTATGACCTGCTGATGCACGAGGATTCTTTTGACCGCGAGAGCGTTGAAGCTTATGCGGCAAAACATAATGTCTGCCCGTTTGAGATGTCTCTGGATATGTCGCTGTTTTCGGTTACCGTGATCTGCGATTACAATTACGTGTTTGATCCGAACGTATATCTGCGCCGCTTCTTTGCCGAGGGCGTTGCGGGAAATTACCTGTTTTTGATCGACGAGGCGCATAACCTGGTGGACCGCGCGATGAGCATGTACTCGGCGGTTCTGATCAAGGAGCAGATTTTGGAGGTTTTGCGGATCGTAAAGGATAAGGACGCAAAGCTTGCCAGAGGACTGAAAAATACGAACAAGCAGCTGCTGGAGCTGAAACGGGAGTGCGAATCGTTCATGGTACCGGATTCCATCTCACCGCTCGTTGTTTCGCTGAACCGGCTGCAGAACCTCTTTGATAAGTTTTTGGAAGACAGGAAAGAGCCTGTTGAAGAAAACGTGCTTGATTTTTATTTCAGCGTACGGCACTTCTTAAATATGTATGACAACATGGGCGAAGACGACTACGCGTTTTACTGCGAGCATTTAAACGACGGGCGATTCATGGTCAAACTGCTCTGCATCGATCCTTCGGCTTCGCTCCGGAAGTGCCTCGACAGGGGCCGTTCCTCGATCTTTTTCTCGGCGACGCTCCTGCCTGTCGGGTACTACCAGAATATGCTCTCCGGCGATACGAACGACTACACGGTCTATGCGCAGTCGGTATTTGATCCGGGCAAGCGCGGTCTGTTCATTGCAAACGATGTCAGCAGCAAGTACACAAGGCGCACGAAAAACGAATACAGCAGCATCGCGCACTACATCTTAAAGATCACGCAGCAGATGCGCGGCAACTATATGGTATTCTTCCCCTCTCACGCGTTTCTGAACGAGGTCTATGAGATCTATATGGCCAACTTTTATGATGCGGAAACGCAGGAAGTTCTGTTGCAGAAACCGTCCATGTCGGAAGAGGAGCGGGAGGAATTTCTGGATCGTTTCAGCTATGCTTCGGCCGATCAGACGCTGATCGGATTCTGCGCGATCGGCGGGATCTTTGCCGAAGGGATCGATCTAAAGCACGACAGTCTGATCGGCGCGATCATTGTCGGCACAGGATTGCCAATGGTTACGAACGAGCGCAAGCTTTTAAAAGACCGGTATGATACGCGCGGCTGGGACGGCTTTGATTACGCCTACCGTTATCCCGGCATGAACAAGGTCATGCAGGCGGCGGGCCGCGTGATCCGCACGGTGGAAGATGTCGGGATCGTGGCGCTTTTGGATGAGCGCTTCCTGACAGGCTCTTACAGAAGCCTTTTCCCGCGCGAATGGAAGAACTATACAACCGTCAATCTTGCCACTGTCTCCGACGAGATAAGAGGTTTTTGGAATTTGCACTGCATCGAAGATGTAGTGCCCAGTAAGCACGCAGTGCTTACAAAAACATATGATCGAAGCACTTAATATCCTCAAATGGCTATCCTTATGTTTTGCGGTCTCATTCCTGATGCGGCCCTATCTTTGCGTGCGCAGACTGAAACTGCCGGATGCCGGCTTTGCTGCAAGTCTTGCGCTTGGCACGGCATTGTCTTTCTACGCATCCTATATCCTTTCCGCCATCGGATTGTTTCCCTTTGATGAACACTGCGCGATCGTGTTTTTTATCCTGGCCTTGCTGCCGTTTTGCATTTCTGTTTTCAAGCAGCACCTTGCGGATAAAGATCTTCCGCTCAAGGAAAAGATCAGGCGCGCGATCTGCAGGCCGGAACAGAGAAAGAACCTGCGACGCTTCCTGCTCGGATTTGCCCTGTTTGCGTTTTTCTTTTTGTGCATTGTCTGGATCCGCGGATATAAGAACGTCCTGACCTGTTCCACGGAGCAGTACATGGACTTCGGTTTCGTGCAGGCGATCTTCAGGCAGAGGAGCGCGATCCCGGAAGATATCTGGTTCAGCGGAAACACACTCAATTACTATTATCTGGGCCAGGCTTGCACGGCGTTCCTTTGCAGGCTTTCGGGCGTCACTCCCGCCCACGGGTATCCGTTCATGCTGGCAACGATCTTTTCCGGGGCAGCCTGCATGGTTTTCTCGCTCGTATCTGCGTTGACCAAATCAGTCATTCAAAGCGGAGAGACAGAAAAAGAAGGAGAAGAACACAGCTTTGCGTACCGGTGGAAGCAGAAGTTTCCCATCCTTACCGGCGGGGTCTGCGGGATGCTCATGGCCTGCTTTGCGGGTAACGGGCACTACCTGGTCTACAGGGTTTTATCGTCTGTCATCGGCCTGTTCACGGGACAGCCGCTGCGGTATAAGGACGGCAACTATTTCTTCCCGGATTCGACTTCTTTCATCGGTTATTATCCCGACACGCCCGACAAGGGCAAGACCGAGTTCCTCGCTTACTCCGTGATCCTTGGCGATCTGCACGCGCATATGATCAACCAGCTTTTCGTCCTTGCGCTGCTTGTGATCGTGCTGGATTATGCTTTGGATACCGAAAGAAAGGAGCGGACGGTCTGCCGTTTTTTGGATGCGCGTTTTATCCTGATCGCTGTTTTGCTCTCGCTCTTTACGGGCTGTAATTACTGGGATCTTCCGATCTACTTTGTGGTAGCGGGCGCGCTGATCCTCTTTCACGATCTGCGCCTCTACGGAGACGGGAGTATCAACCGGTGGCTCCTCATTACGGCGCGCGTTGTGCTTACCGGCGCGCTGATCCTTGGAGCCGCAAAGCTCCTGTCCCTTCCGTTTACGATGCACTTTGTCAGGATGGCATCACAGATCGGACTGTGTCAAAATCACACGCCGTTTGGCAGATTTGCTCTATTGTGGGGCATACCCGTTGCGGTTGTTCTTGCTTTTCTTACAGACAGGATCATAAGGAGAAGGAAACACGTTCTGACCCTGGGCGATCAGGCCGTGATACTCATCGGTCTCTGCGCGGCCGGACTGATCCTGGTGCCGGAAGTGATCTATGTCAAAGACATCTACGGGGAAGAATTTGCCAGATTCAATACGATGTTCAAACTGACCTATCAGGCATTTTTACTGTTTGCGATCGTGACCGGATGCGCGATCGGGCTCTGGATGCATGAGGCAAAGCAGGCCCTTCTGATCCCTTCCGTTACCGTGACGATCCTTTTGTCGGGTTATTTTTTCACGGGCGTGCACCAGTTCATGGGAAATGTTTTTGACTTATCGGAGCGCTCAGATAGCAACGTCTGTGATTTTCTTACTAAGGATCCGGAACTCTTCACGGAGATGAACGCGATCTATCTGATCAACGAGGATGAACGGACGCATGTGCGCGTCCTGGAAGCGGGCGGTGAGAGTTATACGCCGGATAACAAGGTGTCGGTCTTTACCGGCGCGTGCACCTATGCCGGCTGGGGCGTGCATGAGTGGATGTGGCGCGGCGGCTGGGACATCGTCGGCGAGCGCATGGGCCGGATCAGGGATTTCTATATGAGCGGCGATGAAAAACTCTGCAGGGCATTTGTGGAAGAAAACGGCATCGACTACGTGATGGCCGGTCCGCGTGAGTATGCTAAATACGCCGTCAACACGGACGGATTTGCGCCGTTCATGGAGGAGATCTTCCGCTCGGAGGAGGGCTACACGGTATATAAAATGCGGTAGTGCTTCACTTGCACTTCGCAGGAAAATCGAGTAAATTGGAGTATATGAGCAGAAGGAAAAAAAGCGGCATCATCTGGAAAGTCGTTGCGGTCGTGGGAGGCCTCGCGCTTCTGGGTTTTGGCGTATGTATCTGGAAACTGAATAACCGCGAGCAGAATGTGAAGCCGCAGGAAAAAGAGGAACTCGTGATCGAGGTGAAAAGCCCCGAACAGGATCCGGCTGATCTTGTGGATGCCGTGATGAAAACGAGCGAATCGGAACCCTATCACGGGCCGATCGTTCCGCTTTGCGTATATAAAGAGGAAGAGCTGCCCAGGATCGTCTGCTGGGGAGATTCCTTAACGGAAGCAAGCGGCGGGCAGTCTTATCCGGACGTGCTCGGAACGCTTACGGAAGCAAAGATCATCAATTACGGTCTGCACTCCGATTCCACGCGCGCGATCGCCGTCAGGGAGGGGGCGCTTCCGATCTATGCGGGTGCCTGCACGATCCCTGCGGATCAGACGCCGGTGCCGGTTAAGTTTTCGTTTTCAAACGGCAAGAGTACGCAGATCTTAAGGA
>JAGCXZ010000246.1 GCA_017961065.1 Lachnospiraceae bacterium | reverse complement strand
GAAACGCTTCGTGATCCCTCTGCATTCGATCGCGTACTTTTCACTCATAAGAAATCCCTCATACCGTTATTTTGGACCCGGGTTGTTCCCGATCCGAAACCACCAGATATAGTATATAACAGATAGATACTGTCATGCAACAAACAAAATATAGGTTTTTGCAGAAATCAAAAAAGCATGGCCGGAAGACCGGCCATGCTTTCCCGGATACGGATCATACGATCCGATTGTTGTTATTTTTCTACAACGTTCTTGTAGTACCAGTCAATGCCCCCCTGAATCGTAGCGTCGTCCAAAGTACCGCCTTCTGTTCCGACAGTCGTACCTTCGTTGGTCTCGATCACGCCGTCAAATACATTGAAGGAGCCGTCCAGCATTTTCTTTCTTGCTTCCTCGATCTTGGCAGCTGCCTCGGGATCGTTGAAATCAGCAAGATCGGAAAGTGTTACAAGACCTTCTGCCATACCGCCGTAGTAGTTCTCGCCGGTCCATGTACCCTTGATCACCTGATCAACAGCCCATGTGTAGTATGCGCTCCAGTCCCACATTACCGAGCAGAGTACAGCCTTGGGAGCATCTTTGCTCATATCGGAGTTGTAGCCGACACCGTAAACGCCTGCTTCTTCTGCAGCCAGCTGCGGGTTCGGTGTGTCACAGTGCTGTGCGATCACGTCGCAGCCGTCGCTGATGAGTGCCTGGGCAGCCTGTGCCTCGCCCTCGGGATCATACCAGCTGTTTGTGACTTTGACAAATACGGTAGCGTCCGGATTAACGGATTCTACGCCCATTGCGAATGCGTCGATACCGCCGCCCGTCTCGGAAAGGGTCTTACCGAAAGCGGAAACGTAACCGATCTTGTTGCTCTCGGTCTTTAAACCTGCAGCAATACCGGATAAGTAACGAGCCTGGTAGATACGTCCGAAGTAGTTGTTGAAGTTCTTGCCGTTGGACTTGTAGCCCGTGCCGTGGGAAATGATCACATCCGGATACTCGTTTGCGATCTTTTCGCAGGTATCCATGTAACCGTAACTGGTTGCAAAGATGATCTGGCAACCTTCCTCGATACACTCAAGGATCGCGTTCTCGATCGCCGTCGGATCACCGTCATTCGTGTTGTTCTTGCGGATGATCTGGTTGTCTGCAAGACCCAGATTCTTCTGCATGCCCTGAATACCGAGATCATGTGTGTAGGTGTAGCCCGAGCCTTCTGCCGGATCCGTGATGTGGATCACGCCTACCTTGATCTGATCCTTGGGAACTGCCGGGAACAGGCCTGCGGAAGCACCCTGCTCTGCTGCTGTGCCTTCGGCTGCAGGAGCCGCTTCACCCTGCGCACCGCATCCGGCCAGCATTGCTGCGACCATGGATACGGCCAGAATAACGCTTAAAACTTTCTTCCTCATAAACATCCTCCATAACCGTTTTGTTACTGTATGTTGTATCATGGCCGCTCCCTCTTCGTCCGTTACATACAACATATAGTGTCTGTATGAATACATTACCTAGTATATGCCACGAAAATAGCCGCGTCAAGAAGCGACACGGCTAAATATTTTTTATATTCGTAAATTTTTTTGTAACCGTCCGCAGGGGTCATACGAAAGGCTTGTCGATCTGTACGACGGCAAAATAACTGCCCGGGATCTTCTGCACCTGCGAAATGATCTCCTCGCGGACTTCCTCATCAGAAAGCTTGCATTCGTAAGGTACCACCACATCAAAGATCAGGTTCGTGTGCGTAGGACCCGGCACCATGCGGAAATCATGCATGGTCAGTGTCTCATCGATCGCCTTGACGATCAGCATCACCACGGCCTTCATGCGGTTCGTGTTTTCATCGTCGGTAACAACCGGATCCATGTGGATCACGGCCTCACACCCGAGAACGTCCCGCAGTTTCTGCTCGATGCAGTCGATCACGTCATGCATTTTGAGGATATCGCCGCTTGCGGGAACTTCCGCATGGAACGAGATCATCATCCGTCCGGGGCCGTAGTCGTGCACGATCAGATCATGGATGCCGCAGACCTCGGGATAGGACAGCGCAAACGCTTCGATCTTTTCGACAAAATCACGATCCGGCGCACTCCCGAGGAGCGGTGAGATCGTGTCTTTTGCGGATGTGATACCGGTGTAGAGAATGAACAGGGCCACAACCAGCGCGCACCAGCCGTCGACTTTCACGCCCGTGAACTCTCCGATCATTGTCGCAAAAAGCACGGCGGAAGTCGCAACGGAATCCGAAAAAGAATCCATGGCCGTTGCCTGCATGGCCGTCGAAGAGATCTTCGAACCGACCTTTCTGTTATAAAAGAACATGTAGAGTTTCGTGATGATCGACACGATCAAAATGATGATCGTTACCGGTTCAAACACGACAGGTGCCGGAGACATGATGTGCTCCACGGCATTCTTAAGCAGTTCCACGCCCATCAGGATGATCAGCATGGAAACGACAAGACCCGTGATATACTCGATCCGTCCGTGTCCGAAGGGATGCTCCGGATCCGGTTTATGCCCGGACATCTTAAATCCGACCATCATGATCAGCGAACTGAACGCATCGGATAAGTTGTTGAACGCGTCGGTCACGATCGCAGCGGATCCGCTGATCATACCCGCAAAGATCTTAACCCCGAACAGCACGATATTCAGAAAGATCCCGACGATACCGCACAGGATACCATAGGCCCTGCGTACGGCGGGGTCTGCTGTCTCATGATGATCTTTGATAAAGATTCGTGCGAGGATGCTGATCATGTCGCTTTGCTGCTACTCCTGTTTATCGTCTTCGTTTTTGCCGGACTTTTTCGCGGCCTTTCTGGCTGCGCGCTTCTTAGCCTTTTCCTGCTTTGCTTCTTCGGCTTTCCTTGCGGCTTCAGCCTTTTCTTCTTCTTTCTTGCGCTCTTCTTCTGCCATCTCGGCATCAAAGATATCCATTCTGGCGGCTTCCTCTTCCGTCATGACGCCTTCCTGTATCAGGTCTTTGCGGTCAAAGCGGCGGAGCCTGCCGATGTCTTTGAGCAGAAGCTTAAGGCTGTATACGAAGTTTCTGAATACGCCGGCCTTATAGAGGTTGATGATGATCATGCCGATCGGAACGGCAAGAATGATACCCAGAGCGCTTCCCACACGGAAACCGATGTAGAGGAAGAAGATTGTCGGGATCGGTTCCAGACCGACCGAGTCACCGACAAGCTTCGGCTGGATCAGCTGCCTGACCAGCTGGCTGGCTCCCCAGATGATCATGATGGCAACCGCGTTCTTATAATCAGACTGGAAAAACGCCACGAGCGCCCACGGCCACATGACGGCCCCGGTTCCAAAGAACGGCAGAAAGTCCAGGAAAGCGATCAGAAGCGCGATCAGGAATGCATAATCCACGCCCAGGATCAGAAAACCGATCAGCAGCACCAGGTAGACGAATACCATGATCTTTAACTGGGCTTTGAAATAACCGCCCACTGCCGTCTTCATCGTGGAGGTCACAAGATCCCACCTGTTCAGGATGTGGGAGGGGATGAGCCTGCGGATGAGCTTCTCCAGATATTCCCGTTCCGCAACAAACAGATAGGAAGCCAGAACGCACATGATCACACCGATGATCACAAGCGGTAAGTTGGAAGCTGTCTTGGAAGCGATCTCACCGAGAGGCTGTCCGAGGCCGGAAACCCAGCTCGTCACATTGGCCGTTGCCGATGTCCCGACACTGTCCAGCCAGTTCTGCGCACTTGCCGGCATCCGGTTAAACACGCCGGTCAGGTCATCCTTGATGCCTGTCAGCGTTCGGGAAACCGAATCCCAGATATGCGGCGCGTTGGAGAAGAATCCGATCGTCTGCGTGATCAGCGTCGCAATGAGCAGATAACACAGGAAAACGACCAGCCCCATTACCAGAACGATCACAACGACCGAACCGGCT
>JAGCXZ010000245.1 GCA_017961065.1 Lachnospiraceae bacterium | reverse complement strand
GAGTGCGCCTACCGCGAACTGGAAGAAGAGACCGGGTATCATGCCGACAGAGAAGATGTGAAGTTCCTGCTGACGCTTTATACGACGGTGGCGTTTTGCAACGAGAAGATCGATATCTATGTCGCAAAGAACTTAAAGCGGACCGCGCAGCATCTGGATGATGACGAGTACATCAATGTGGAAGCCTATACGATCGACGAACTGACGCAAAAGGTGACAAAGGGCGAGATCGTGGACGCCAAGACAATCGCGGGGCTGATGACCTACCGGGCAACGCTTGGATAGACTGCGCGTCAGTTTGACGGTCGGTAATCGGTTTCGATAAAAAGTTTTCATAAAAATGCGATTTTTGCTGATTATGTTAATATTTTTACCGAAAATCATTACGAAAAAAATAATTTTTTTACGAAATTTTTACAACATGTTGTGATGGCAAAAAATAACCAAACCGACATGTTGTATTTTTTTTCGAAATGCGTCCAAAGTGGCTAAAAATGGGCGAAATTTGCAATTGCTTTTCTCAAAAAATCTGCTTATAATGGATAAAGTAACGAGTTGAGAGCAGGTTTGACCAGTTCTTAAGCAGGAAGGTTATTTATCGAATGGAACAGCAACTGCAAGCTTTTATAACGTATTTACATAACGTTAAAAAAACATCAACGAACACGGAACTGAGTTACAAACGAGACCTGGCAAAGCTGGAAAAGTTTTTGGCCGCCAGGGGAATCACCGAAACAGAAAAAGTCAACGCTTCCGATCTGGAAGCTTATATACAGGATCTCAATGATAAAGGGTTTAAAGCGGCTACCGTATCGCGCAACATCGCATCGATGAAAGCGTTCTTCGGATATGCCGTGAAGGAGCTGGGTCTTTCATCCGATCCCTCCACCGGTCTGAAATCCCCCAAGATTGAAAAGAAGATGCCGGAAATACTCACCATGGAAGAGGTCGTTCGTCTTTTGGAGCAGCCCAAAGGTGATACGCCCAAGGAGATCCGTGACAAAGCAATGCTGGAATTGCTTTACGCTACCGGCATTCGTGTTTCGGAATTGATCGGACTTCTGGTTTCCGATGTGAATATGCAGATGAACTACATCCTGTGCAGGGATGCGAACAAAGAGAGGATCATCCCGTTCGGCAACGAAGCCAGACACGCCCTGATCCGCTACCTGGAGTCTTCCAGGAACATCATGGTGGAGGATCCTTCCTCGCCGATCCTTTTCGCAAACTGTTCGGGACAGAAGATGAGCCGTCAGGGATTCTGGAAACTGATCAAGTTTTATGCCAAGAAGGCCGGCATCACTTCTGACATCACGCCACACACGCTGAGACACTCTTTTGCGGCGCACCTGGTGGAAAACGGCGCCGACTTAAGGTCAGTACAGGAGATGCTTGGACATTCGGATATTTCAACCACGCAGATTTACGCATCGATGAACCATAATCGTATCCGTGAGGTATATACAAGAGCTCATCCGAGAGGATGAGCTTTATTTCTCATCTTTTCTTTCTTTTTGACCGATATCATGTATTGCGGGTATGCAAACCGCAAAACAGAGTAAAGCAGGTGGCTTCCATGAAGAAGACAGACAGAAAAAACAAATACCATCGGGAACCTTCATGGATTTTTTTTATCCTTTTGCTCCTCCTTTATCTGGTCACTTCTTTCGTTATCACAAGGATATCACGATCAGACCTGATGATCCCGGTGCTTGGCGGCGTGATCCCGCTGTCGGCCTGCACGGGTGTCCTTTCATCCCTGGCTAACATATGCGTCATTTTCATGGTTGTTTTCTTTAAAAGAACGGGATTCATCACATCACTGGTCTTACTGTGCATGCAGTACCCGGTCATGCTCTACAACCTGTTCTTCCGGCACAACCTGTCCGCGCTGCCCGGAGTGTTCAGTAACCTCTTAACGGTCATCGCGGTCTGCCTGATCTACAGCAGCAACAGGAAGATCGAGGGCTACAGGAAGGTGGAATATGATTACTTAAGAGAGCAGCAGAAGACATCGATGAACCTGTTTGAGCAGACGGCAACGGCACTGGTCAATGCGATCGATGCCAAGGACACCTATTCACACGGCCATTCCCTGCGCGTCGCGGAGTATTCGGAAAAGATTGCCAAAATGCTCGGCAAGGACGAAGTGGAATGCCGAAAGGTTTATTACGCCGGTCTTCTGCATGATGTAGGAAAGATCGGTATCCCGAACAACATCATCAATAAAAAAGGAAAGCTCACACCGGAGGAGTACGAGCTCATCAAGGAGCATCCCGTCAAGGGAAGCCAGATCCTCTCCGGCATCAGTGAGTTTCCCTATCTGAGCATAGGCGCCCGTAACCATCACGAGCGCTATGACGGCAAGGGTTATCCGGACAGATTAAAGGGTGAGGACATCCCGGAGATCGCAAGGATCATTTCCGTGGCGGATGCGTATGACGCCATGTCGTCCCACAGAAGCTACCGTAAGGCGATCCCGCAGCAGCTGGTGCGCGAGGAGATTGTCAAAGGAACAGGAACGCAGTTCGATCCCGTGATCGCCAAGGTTATGCAGCAACTGATCGACTATGATCCCGATTACCGTATGAAGGAAAAGGAGCTGGTCAATGAACTGGCCGGGCGGGAAGCACTGCACTGCGAAGAGCACAGGAGCGAGATCTCTGACGGGATCAACATAACGCAGAACATGACCATGATCCGCATGACGGTCACGCCGGACGAAGGCAGCTCAGGCAAAGACAACGGAGCATCGTTCATCCTGTTTGATGCGCTGGACAGCCGTGTGCATGTGGATTATGACGCGATCCGCCAGATGTGCTATTACGAATACTGCGAGTTCTGGCCGGACGGGCGGATCATCAATATCGGCGACAGAAAAGCGGAAACTGTTATAGAAGAAAAAGATCCTGCAAAAAGGTGGCAGGATGAAAAGGGCAGTGTGACATATGAGATCGACGCCGTGAAGGTCAGGGATCATGTGCAGATCCGCATTGACGATGGTGCGCAGATCACGCAGATCACGATCGCGCTTCCCGACTGCTCCAGATTTGCGTTCATCGGTCTGACGGGCGAACACTGTACGATCAACAACGTGAGCATCATGGAAACAGAAGATGCGGTCCCTGACGATTACATCCGGAGGATCGCAGAAGAGATCACCTATATAGACGGACCGGAGGGCGACATCCCCAATCTGCAGGTGGACAATTACAGGACCGCAACGACGGAAGGGATCCCGCTGCAGGGCAAGTTAAAGATCACGTTCCATACGAGAAGCCTGCCGACGGCGCGTCTGGTATGGCACTGCCCGTATTTCGTGATCTATTCTTCGGATGACGGCAGGATGCACGGGGAGAACTACAGAGAACACGGATTCATCAGACTGGACGGCGAGGAATGGGAGTCGGAAGGCTGCGCCAGAAATAAGCTTACCGTTACCATGCGGGAGGATTTCAGAGGATGGGATGCGTGGAAAGAAACGAATAAATCCGGATTTGAATCAACGGCTTTTTTCTCCAGAAAGGGAAATACGATCACGATGACGACCGAGAACCTCGGGATCGCGCTCAAGAACACCACTACGATCCTGGACGGTTCCGAAGATGTCTATGTTGCGCTTACGGGTGACCAGTGCGCGCTCACAAACATCCGGCTCAAAGCTTAATCAAAAGGCAGCTGGACGGGCTTGCGGCCGTAGAAGATCGTGTAGTATCTGAAACCGCAGCGCTTCAGGATCGCTTCCGAGATCGCGAAGCGGTTGGCAATGAAAGCAGGCTCGTGCGCATCGGAAGCCGCAGTGATGATCTCACCGCCGAGTTCCCGGTAACGTTTCAGGATCTCTTCGCTCGGGTTTGTGCTCGACAGGCCCCTGCGCAGACCGCCCGTATTGATCTCAAGCCCTTTTCCGGCATCGATGAGTGCCTTTAAGATCTCATCGAGGATATCCGCATGATCCTTATAATGGTAGTTCCGGTCTTTCTCCGGCGCGTAGCGGACCGCATAATCCAGGTGTCCGTATACGTCAAAATCATCAAAGGCGCGGATGTTCTCCAGAATAGAAACGAAATATTCCTCAAAAGCTTCCCGGCTGCTCCTGCCTTCAAAGAATGCAGGGTAGTAGGGATCTTTTTTATGGCACAGATGCGAGGAAGCAATGACAAAATCAAAAGGATATGCACTGACGGCAGCTTTTAAGTCCGGAACGATATCCGGCTGCACGCCGAGTTCCATGCCGAAGCAGACCTGAATGCGGGAGGCGTAGCGCGAAGACATTTCCAGGTATTCCTCCCGGTAGGGGCCGGGATCAAGTTCAAACATCCCTTCCTTATCGGGTGTGTCGTATACAAACTTCGGATCGTGGTGCTCCGTCAGACAGATATGCTTAAGCCCGCAGGCGATCGCGCGCTCGATCATAGCCTCCATCGGCGCCGTGCTGTCCCCCGAGTGGTGTGTATGCATGTGGTAATCAGCCTGAATAGCCATGTTGTTCCTCCGGTTGCTAAATCATTTCTTCCACATTTTATATCATTCCGGCAGCGGGTGTCAAAAATCCTCTTGTATTTTTGGAGCAAATTGGGTAGAATATACTTTGCTGATAATTTTTTGACAATCACTGGTAGCTGTTATTGCTGTACCACCATTTGTAT
>JAGCXZ010000244.1 GCA_017961065.1 Lachnospiraceae bacterium | reverse complement strand
TCGTCAAAGAAGGAAGTGGGGCTGACATCCGCATAGCACTGCGAGCACAGACCTTCGATGACCGCTCCGTTGTTGATCTGAATGGATTTGGACTTGATGTTGCCCATGATGATGGCTGTGGAATCCAGGATGACCGGACCCTGCACATCGATATCACCTTTCACGGCGCCGGCAAGAACTGCGGAAGTAGCCGTGATATTGCCTTTTACAACAGCACCCTCGCCAACCTTAACGGAACCGGCGGAGTGGATCTCGCCCGTGATCTGGGCAGCATCGGCAAATACTTCATCCGCAAAGGAATTGCCTTCGATCGTGCCCGTTACCTCTAATTTACCTTTTATCGTAATATTCCCTGTCACACTGCCGCGCAGGTCTAAAGAACCATCGGAATTGATATCGCCTTTGATCGCCATTCCCGAAGTAATGATTGCTGTTTCCATTGAAAAATCCTCCATAGTTGTATTGATCGGCGCAGGCCTTCTTGTCTCCTGGGCAAAAACCGGGGTTACCGGAGCCTTTTCTTCCACCGGCGCCGCAACAGGTGCCGGAGCGGGTGCAGGCTGCGGGGCAGGTGCAGGCGCAGGTGCAGGCTGCGGAGCGGGTGCAGGCGCAGGTGCGGGTGCAGGCTGCGGGATCGGTTCCGGAGCAGGTGCAGGTTCAGGTGCCGGCTCCGGGGCAGGTGTAGACGCAAAAACGGTTTCCGCGTCCAGACGGGCAACCGGTGTCGGTTCGGGTTCGGGTGCCGCTACGGGCTCGGGAACGACCGGCTCGGGTTCGGGTGCCGCTGCCGGCTCTTCTGCCGGTGCGTCAAATACGGAAAGAGCGGGCATCACAATATCCACCTCGGGATCGCTCTGCTGCGGTGCCTTCTCCAGATTTTCCAGCATGCTCGCAATATCTTCCTGTACGTATACAGGGGTTTCTTCTGTAATGGTGTCAACCATCTGCGGTTCATCGGCCATGATATCCTGCTGTGCAGGGGCCTCATCAGGTAGAAGTTCATTTACCGCCTGCGACAGATCGGCTTTGAAATCCTTGAAAAAACTCATAAAACCTTCCTCCGTGTTTCTTATTTATCATGTTGAATTCGCATGGAATTCTCATCTATCACACTGATCTGTGCCCCGATCCCCTGATAATACTCGATGATACCGGGCAACGCCTCAACGGTTGAATCCTTGTTGCCAAGGTCATGCATGAGGATCACGACCTCTTCATAGTCTTCGCAGCCGCTCGTGGCATTATGCAGGATCGCTTCCGTCGACTGCATGGGGTTGACGGCATCCTGCGCGGAGATGTTCCAGTCGTAATAGACGATCCCCTGCTGCGTCAGCCATTTCTCGCATTCGTTCAGGCTGATCCTGGCACTCAGGTTGGAACTTCCGCCCGGAAAGCGGTAATAGACCGCCTGATATCCGTCCGTCTGCTCGCTGACAAACTCCCTGATCTTTAAAACGTCTTCCTCAAAAGCATCCTGCGATGCATAGATGTCGTCATATACGTGCGAATAGGAATGCAGGCCGAGCATATGTCCCTGCTCCAGAATGATCCGGTAGTATTTCTGATACTCCTCATTCTTCGTGGCGCAGACAAAAAAATTGCCCTTCACGCCGTAGCGGTCCAGGATATCGAGAATGTCCTGCGTATGTCCGCTCGGGCCGTCATCAAAGGTCAAATAGACTTTCCTGGGCCACTTCTCAGGCTCAGTCTCAGCTTCTTCAGGTTCCTTCCGGCTCTCCTGTTCCAGCTGCTCCGTCAGGGAGATGATCTCTTCGATCTTCTCCTGTCTCGTCTTCTGTTCCGCGTCCAGTTGTTTCTCCAGCTGATTGATCCTGCTTTCATCGGTCAGATGTGCATCCTGCAGTTCTTTCAGTTCCCTGTTCAACCCTGCACAACGTACAAAAAGGCAGACGCAAAGGGCCGTCGGCAAAAGGATCAGTCCCAGAACCGTACAGACGATCAGTCTCTTGAGAATACGGACTCTTTTCGATCTATCCAACGTTCCTCTCTCCATCAGACGATGTCACGATTAATTGTATCACATAAGGAATCTTTAATACAAGCATTATTCCGCCCGAAAATGATAATTAGAATAACGGCCGTTACGATTGTCGGGATCATCGCATAGATTCCCGTAATGGACGGTCCGAACAACGGTGTGCCGCCGTTCTTCGCAAAATGGATCGCAAACGAGGCGGTCGCGGTAAAAGCAGCGTGCGCAATGATCGCAGGGATACAGCTGTCCGCAAAGACGGATACAAACGAAAGGAACATGCCGGACGCGATGCAGAACAGAAGCATCATGAAGATACCGCAGAAAGGATATCCCTCATATTCCTTTCCGTAAGTGAAACCGGCCACAATACTCGGGATCTGCCAGAGGCCCCATACAACACCGGTCAGAAGAACCGCCGGGATCGTCGGCATCAGTCTGCGCAGCTTGGGAAGCAGATATCCTCTCCAGCCCCATTCTTCGCCAAAGCATGTGATACAGTTCAGGACCGGCCCAAGAATAACACCCGCTATCGTTTGGCTGATGAATGTTTTACGCAGCGCTTCAACCGTAACAACCGTTCCCGATTCCGTAACATTGTTCATATAGTAGCTCATATCCCAGTCAAACAGATCCGGAAAGATGCCAAAATACAGCGCCGCGCCGGCAACGATCAAAACAGCCGGGAAAAACCAGGCCAAAAGATAATACTTCGCCGTATGCCGGTTGAGCCGGAACCGCAGATGATGGTTTGCAAAACCTTCCTTTGTCAGAAAACGCGTGATCACAACAGCCAGAGCGGGCATCAGCATGGCTGCCTTGGCGATCGCCGTATAAAGGATGCTGCCTGAATCCTTGTTATCCCTGACTGCCGGCAGGCAGACACTCGAGATCAGCAGGATCGTCAGTGCCAAAGCAAACACCAAAAACAGCACAATCCGTCTGATCATGATCTTCTTTTGTTCTCCATACAGCCTGTTCATGACTTCTCTCCCATTTCATTTGTAGGATTCCGGTATTCCGGTGAGGTTTTCAACTTCATATTTATATGCTATAATCAATTATACAAGATTTGCACTTT
>JAGCXZ010000243.1 GCA_017961065.1 Lachnospiraceae bacterium | reverse complement strand
TCCGTATCCTCCAGCAACCCGGATATCGCAACCGCATCCTACATCGGCGAGATCGAGGACGAGGAGTCCGCTCCTTCGTTTGAGATCGAGGTTCGCCGCCTGGCCAGCGGTCAGGAGAACACCGGTAACTTCCTTCCGGCAGATGAGATGGGACTGCGGCCCGATACCTATTCCTTTGATATCCGTTCCCGTGATCTGGATTACGAGTTCCAGTTCAACATCAATGAGAACGATACGAACCGTACGATCGAAGAAAAGCTCGCAAGGCTTGTCAATAAATCCAACATCGGCCTGAACGCTTCCGTCATCGAAGATGACAGAGGCCGGATCGCTCTGAAGATGGAAAGCGTGGATACCGGTGCTTCCGCAGAAGGCAAACCGCTCTTTGTCGTTTCCGATGACAAGACCAGTAAGACAGCCGGTGCGGTATCCTATTTCGGACTGAACCACACCACGCAGGAGAACCAAAACTCCCTCTTCCTGTTAAACGGAGAGGAGCGTTCCACATTTGCCAACCAGTTCACGGTTGAAAAGACTTACGAACTGCACCTGAACGGTATCAGCAAGGAAGGCGAGACAGCAAGCATCGGTCTTAAGACGGACGTGGAGTCCCTGACCGAGAACGTAACGCACCTGATCGAAGGATACAATTCCTTCCTTAATAAAGCAGCTGCATTTGTCGACAGGCAGCCTCAGACCAGCAAACTTCTCGGTGAGATGAACAACATCTCCGGCCTGTACGGGAACGAGCTGCAGTCGATCGGCGTGAACATCGGAGAAGACGGCCGGATGACACTCGACCGCAGCCTGCTGCAACAGACGGCACAGGAAGAGGATGCATCCTCCAGACTCCAGAGCATGCAGAACTTTGCGAAGAACATTCTCAACAAGACCAATCAGATCTCCCTGAATCCCATGGCCTACACGGAAAAGACCGTGGTTGCCTACAAGAATCCGGGCAAGAACTTCGCAACGCCGTATGTTACCAGCAACTACAGCGGCATGATGTTCAGCAGCTACTGCTGATCCGCACGACTGAACGAATACAAAGAACGCGCCATATCATTTGATGTGACGCGTTTTTTATGTGTCCGGATCATTCTCCCGCAGATCCGGTCCATATCTGATCCGCAGCTCAAAGCTACTTCGCATCCCGTGCCGTATCGAGCGCTTTCCGGATCACCTGATGCATGTCGTAATATCTGTATTCTCCGAGCCGGCCGCCAAAGATCACCTGCTCTTCCCGCTCTGCCAGGGCCTTGTACTTCTCATACAGCGCCGTGTTTGCCTCATCATTCATCGGATAGTAGGGTTCGTCCCCCTGCTGCCAGGCAGCCGGATATTCCCTCGTGATCACCGTCTTTTCCTGCGTGCCGAACGCAAAATGCTTATGCTCGATGATCCTGGTATAGGGTACCTCATATTCCGTGTAATTGACCACCGCATTCCCCTGATAGTTCGGCATATCCAGCGTTTCCGTCTCAAAACGCAGCGAACGGTACGCAAGCGGCCCGTAGCAGTAATCAAAATAAGCATCGATCATGCCGGTATAGACGATCCTGTCCGCAAGAGCACGCAGTGAATCACGGTCTTTCAGGAAATCCGTGTTCAGACGCACCTCCACGCCCGCAAGCATCTTTTCGATCATGGCCGTATAGCCGCCGACCGGGATCCCCTGATAGGGATCGTTGAAATAATTGTTGTCAAACGTGAAGCGCACCGGCAGCCGTTTGATGATAAAGGGCGGCAGTTCCGTTGCCCTTCTGCCCCATTGCTTCTCGGTATAGCCCTTGACCAGCTTCTCGTAGATATCTTTTCCCACGAGGCAGATCGCCTGCTCTTCCAGATTTTCGGGTTCAAAATCACCCGCTCCGCTTTCCCGCATCCTTGCAGCAAACGCTTCCGCTTTCTGCTCTTCGATCTTTGTGCGGGCTTCTTCGGGTGTCTTCACACCCCAGAGCGCGTGGAACGTATTCATGTTAAACGGCAGATTATACAACTCGTCCCTGTATCTGGCCACCGGAGAATTGGTGAACCGGTTGAATTCCGCAAAAGAATTGACATAGTCCCAGACCTCTTTGTCGCCGGTATGGAAAATATGCGCGCCGTAGCGGTGGACCTGGATGCCTTCCACTTCCTCCGTATAGGCATTGCCGCCGATCTGCCCTCTTTTGTCGATCACAAGGACGCTTTTGCCTCTTTTATGCATTTCATGTGCGAACACCGCCCCGTACAGGCCGGCGCCGACGATCAGATAGTCATACTGTGCCATATCCGCTTCCCTATATTAATGCGCATCGCCGATACCGGCCGAAAGCCTCTGCGCGGCTCTTGCAAATTCCTCTTCGGTATCGATGTCGTAATTTTCCGTCATCACATATCCCGCGATCCGTTTTCCGGACATCGAATGATCCTCAAGGATCACGCGGGAGCGGATCACGTCAATGCAGGCATTCTGATAATAGACCTTCGGCAGCTGCTGCCGCGGCATGTTATAGGCTTCCGGGATATCCGTAAGAAGCGGTCGGATCATGAC
>JAGCXZ010000002.1 GCA_017961065.1 Lachnospiraceae bacterium | reverse complement strand
GTCGGCAAGCGCTTCTTTCAGTTCTTCTTCATCAGCCGGCATGTTGCGGATGTCCCTTCTGTATACAAGGCTCACACTTTCCACGCCCTGTGTACGGATCGCGGCCCTTGCTGTATCCATGGCCGTATTTCCGCCGCCGATCACGGCAACGTTCTTCCCGATCTCCACTTTTCCGTCCGACTTCTTGAAATCATGCAGGAATGTGAGCGCATTGATCGCATTGCCGCCTTTTAAGGGAAGCTCCCCGTTTTTGGAAGCGCCCGTTGCCAGGATCACGGTCCCATAGTCTTTCAGATCTTCCAAAGAATCGATCCGTGTCCTGACCTTTACATCCACGCCGAGCTTGATCAGGAACGAGATATCACGTCTGACCAGTTCGGAACTGATCCGGAATTCGGGGATCACATGGAGCGGAATGCCGCCAAGTTCCTCGGAAGCCGTAAAGATCGTGACCTGTTTTCCGGCACGCGCCAGGAAGTGCGCAACTGCCATACCTGCGGGTCCCCCGCCGACAACCGCGATCTTCTCATCCTTCTTCCGTGCCGCATCAGCCGGATCTGCACCAGCCGGATCCCCCTCTGCGGTAATATGCGGCATGCTCACGCTCTCTGCAGGGGAAAGAGTGGCAAAAACCTCCTCGAATCCACGCTTTGCAGCCAGAAGTTTGGCCTCCCTGATCCTGACACTGCTTTCATAGAAGGATCTCGTACAGCCGTCCATGCAGGTATGCGGACAGATGGATCCGGTCGTAAACGGCAGCGGATTCTTCGTCATGATCAGCGAAAGCGCCTCGTCATAGCGTTCCTCTTCCACGAGTTTCAGATAGGCCGGGATATCCTGACGGATCGGGCAGCCCTCCCGGCAGGGAGACAGGAAGCAATCCACCAGCGGAATGGACGTTTTTTTGTTATGTCTTGTTTTAACTTTTATGCTTTTGCAGTGATATACGCTCTTTACGCCATCATCCGCAAGCGTGCGTACGGCAGCGGGATTCACGAATCTGTCTGCATCAGCGTCCGCAGGAGCTCCGGCAGATCCCGTTTCGCACTCCTTAGTGCAGGACATAGCGATCCGCTGCGGCTGCATCGGTGCAAACACCTCGGCGATCTGTTTCATACGTCCGTATCCGCCGGGCTTTAACACGGTTGTTGCGATCGTGACCGGCCAGATCCCTGCCGATACGATCGATCCAATCGTATGGATATCCGCCCCGCCCGAATAGGAAATGCGGAGTTTTCCGTTAAATTCCTCGGAAAGTTTTGCGGCAAGCGCGATCGATAACGGATAGAGCGCGCGTCCCGACATATACATCTCTTCTCCCGGAAGCTCCTTGCCGCGGATCTCAACCGGGAACGTGTTGGTGATCTTAACGCCAAAGGAAAGCCCGTGACTTGCAGCGCAGTCCTGCAGGCGGCGCAGCATCGGGATCGCATCCTCATACTGCAGATCATCCTTAAAATGGAAGTCCGTGAAGGATACGTAATCATAACCCATGTTATTTAATGTGTCCCTGGCAAATTCATATCCGAGCAGCGTCGGATTGCATTTGATATAGGTATGAAGTCCCTTCTCCGTGAGCAGGTAAGTCGCGATCTTCTCGATCTCGCCGGCGGGGCACCCGTGCAGCGTCGAAAGCGTGATCGAGGAACAGATCTGCGCCGGGATCGCATCCAGATCCTCCGCATTAAAATAACGGAAGTTATGCAATCTTTTTTTCAGGAAATTCCTGCAGTCTCTGAAGATCTTCGTACCGGATGCATCCTTTAATCCCTCAATGAAGCGGTCGATCTTGTCGGAGCGGATCCCGTCGAGGTCATAGCCGACACTCATGTTGAAAAGGAACCCGTCGGGACTGCCAAGCTGCAGCTCCCGCGCCAGAACATGCAGCGCGAACCAGGCCTTCACATACTCCTCAAACGCCTCATCCACATACAGTTCGGTCGACCAGTCGACGTTATATCCTTCATCCTCCGCAAGGATGCAGGGTTTGCTGACCGGCAGATCTTCACCGTCCAGCTTCTGGACCGTCTTCAGTTCGAAGAACCGGCTGCCGTTCACATAGGCGGCTACAATATTCTGTGCCAGCTGCGTATGCGGACCGGCCGCGGGTCCGAACGGCGTCTCGATCCTGCCGCCGAAGAGTTCCCAGGCATGTGAAGGATCTGCTTTCCAGCCCGATCTCTGGCCGAAAACAGCCTTTTCTCTTTGATATTCCGCCGCTATCGCGGTCATCAGTTCCTCAAATGATAATGGATGCATGCGATCACTCATAATGGTCTCCTTGCGTTAAATCATGAATTAATTTTCTTGGAAAGTGCCTCTCCGGCCTCCCTGACATGCGCCAGTTCCGCTTCCTCGTCCAGATTCTGCAGCACGCGGTCGCGCATCAGCACCTGGCCGTTTGCGATCGTTGTGATCACGCTCCTGCCGCTCATGCCGAACAGGATATGGGAGTTCAGATTGTCCGCCCTCATCGGTGTGGGCGGGATATAATCCGTTACGATCACATCTGCCGCAGCGCCCTCACGCAGCACGCCAACCGGTGTATTGAACACCCTGCCGGCGATCTTCGCGTTGCCCGTAAACAGCATTTCAGGCACTTCGGCCCAGGCCGCGCCCGGATCGCAGAGGTGATGTTTGTGCAGGATATTGGCCACCTTGTAGGATTCCGTCATATCATGCGTGTATCCGTCCGTCCCGAGGCCCGTTAAGATCCCCTTATGCACCATTTCCATCGTCGGCGGACATCCGCAGGCGTTGCCCATGTTGGATTCCGGATTGTGTACGACCATGGTATCCGTCTCTTTCAGCAGTTCCATCTCGTGATCGTTCACGTAGATGCAGTGCGCACAAAGCGTCTTGTCGCCTAAGATCTCCTGATCCATCAGGCGGTCGATGATCCGTTTGCCGTGTTTATGCAGGCAGTCATGCAGATCCTCGATCCCTTCGGCCACATGGATATGATAGCCGACACCCTTGGGCGTATGCTCCCTGCAGTGGGAAAGTGTCTCGTCAGAGAGCGTAAAACTCGCGTGCAGGCCGAACATACCGGCGATCATGCCGGTCTCGTCCGCAAGCGCATGATTGATGAATTCCTCATTCTCCAGAACGGCTTCGCGCATCTTGGCCCCGCCGTCGCGGTCGGACACCTCATAGCATAAACAGGAGCGGATCCCGCACTTTTTGGCCGCCTTTTCGATCGTAAACAGGGAATCCCGGATGCTCCCGTAGCTGGCGTGATGGTCAAAGATCGTCGTCACGCCGCATTTGATGCACTCGATATAGGTCGCCATCGCACTGGCGTAAATGCCCTGTTCATCCAGATGCCTGTCGATGTTCCACCACATGCCGTCGAGGATCTCCAGAAAGCCGTTTGGCGCGTATCCTTTGATCGAGAGCCCTCTTGCGAGCGCCGAATAGATATGCTCATGGGTATTGATGAACCCCGGCATGATCACACCGCCGCGGGCATTGACGTAGGCCGCGTCCGGATACTGCTGCCGGAGCGTTTTCTCCGCGCCGACCGCCAGGATCTTATTTCCTTCCAGCGCAACGGCGCCGCCTTCTATATAGGGATTCTTCTCATCCCTCGTGATCACATTTCCGTTTCCGACAAGGATCATATGCACACCTCCTTCTGATCATCCGCAAAAGTACTAATTCCGCATCATTTTCATAATCCGCAGGAACTCTTCCACAAGAGCCTGCTCATCGGTATCTTCCCGCAGGATCCCGCTGATAAAACGGATGATCCGGAAGACCGAGATCTCCGTTGGCGAGACCGTGATATCAATATTGACCTTATGCAGCAGCTTCACATGCACCTGTTTGTCCACGCGGGTGATCACGGACGGGATCTTTTTGGACCAGGCATACATGCTGACCACCAGGTTGGTTTCGTCGTTATCCGTCAGAGATACGATCGCGTCCGCCTTTTCCACGCGCTCTTCTTCCAGTACCTCCGTGATATCGCCCTCCGCATAGATCACGTTGGCGTCCGGATACTTATCCATCTGCGCCCGGGCCCGGTTCATGTCATCATCGATCAGTGTGACTTTCCTGCCCGCCGCGAGCAGTTTCTGTGCCAGATAAGCGCCGGGAGCACGTCCGCCGACGATCACGACGTCCCGGATCCTGTCGCGCTTGATCCCGAGGGAACGGAAGGCCTGATCCTGCTTCTCACCCCGGAACACGATGTAGAGCGTATCGTTTTCCTTTACGATAAAATCATCCTTGGGCTTATGTGCCTTCCTGCCGCGGATTACCGTGCCGATCTTAAGATCCGGACCGAGTTCTTCGCAGATGGCGGCAATGCTCTTCCCGATGAGCGGGGAGGTGCCGACAGCGTTTAAGTCCAGCACGCAGATCTTTCCGTCCACGGTACTCTCCAGCTTCACGTAGCCCGGCAGCCCGATGTTGCGGTAGATCTCCTCGGCCAGATCCAGGCGCGGCTTGACGAAGAAGTCAATATGATACTGCTCCTTCAGTTCCGCCTCTTCGCCGACCAGATCCGGCATCAGCAGCCTTGCCGCGCAGAAACGCGTGCCGACGGCTTTGGCCTGCATGCAGCTTAAGAGGTTGATCTCATCCGTATGCGTGAGCGCGACCAGCACGTCCGCACTGTCCGCTCCGGCTTTTTTGAGCGTATTGACCGATGCCCCGCTGCCCGTTACGCCGTTTACGCGGTATCTGTCCGTGATCTCCTCAACGGCCTCCCTGTCCTCGTCGATCACGACGATATCATGATCACCGTTATCCAGGATCTCCACGAGCGCTTTTCCGGTCTCACCCAATCCGACTACTATGATCTTCATCTTTCTTCATTCCTTTTACATGTTGTCAGGCCGCCGCAGAAAAGCCCGGCCATATGATTTTCGCTATTTTACTTCAGAGTCCGGCCGTGTGATTTTCATGCTGCATCCTTGCCGCCTTGTGCGCTTCCAGCCTGAAATATACCTTCCGGATCGTCAGACCCTGCACGAGCACCGTGAAAATGATCGTTACATAGGTCACGTTGATGAAGATCCGGTAGACCTCGGGTGTAAGGAACGATTCCGTCTGAATGGCCAGGGCAAGGGACAGACCTCCTTTTAATGCCGACCAGGCCATCAGGATCAGGAATTCGCGCAGATCATAATTGCCCGGGATATGCCTGCCGCCGAGCACGGTACTGATAAACACGCCCGCGATGCGCGATAAGAGCAGGATCAGAATGGCTGCCGGGATCACGACCGCAGCGTACGGGCTGATCTCGATATCAAATACATAGAGGCCGATCATCACAAAAAGCACGGCGTTGAGGATGTTTTCCAGGATCTCCCAGAAATCCCTGTAGTACTCCTTGGGATCGATCACGCGGACCCTGCGCTCCATTTTGTCCATCTGATAGGAAAAATACATGCCGCATACGACGGACGCGATCACGCCCGAAAACCCGAGCGCCTCGCAGATGATGTAGACAAGTGCCACATCAAACAGCGAGATCAGGATGTAGCGCACCGGATCCTTGGTCAGTTTCATCAGGAAAAACAGCAGAAACGACACGCCAAGCGCCACAGCCACGGCGCCGACGATCTCCCTGCACATCAGCATGGCGAAATTATCCTCACCGCTGTGGGCCACAACGGATCTGACAAATACGAACAGCGTTACGCCCGTACCGTCGTTAAACAGCGATTCGTTCTCTATGACGGAGCAGACATTCTTGGAAAGCCCGATCTTGCTCAAGATCCCGGTTGCCGCGATCGGATCCGTGGGGCTCACCACGCACCCGAGCAGAATGCACATCCAGATATCCATGGGAATACGGAACAGACAGGCAACCCCGTAAAACAGGATGCCGTAAAGGAAAGACGACACGGCGGTCGTTAACAGGGCCAGCAGGCTGATCGGCCTGATATTCTGCCTGAACTTGCCCATATTGACTTTGCTCGCGCCTGCAAACAGCATGAAACAGAGCACGCCATCCATGAGATACTCTTCAAATCCGAATTCACCGAATCTGCCGATAAAATCATGCAGCTGCGGGATCTGAAACAGCCTGTCGGCCACGACAAGCAGCAGAGCGGCCGTCAGGGAAAACAGGATCAGCGCGATATCGCTCTGCAGATGGAACAGTCTCTCATTCAAGATGCCGATCAAAACGATGAAAGCTAGGATGATGATCAGAAACAGTAAGACATTCATGCCCGGCGCCCTTCCATACTTTTCTTCATTGTATCAAATCAGGGGGATGAATACCATATCCCGTTAATTTGTTTTAGGCATTGACAAAAAAATTGTTCTCATCATGCGCAAGACATGATACAATGAGCGCGTAGGCGATAATCAGAACACGGAGTGCCATATGAACACTTACACGACTTTAGAACATCTGAAGAAGATCGCGCACGGTCTGACGCTGCAGTTCGGGCAGAACTGCGAGGTGGTCATCCACGATCTGCGCGGCCGGAGTCTCGAGAATACGATCGCGTTCATCGAAAACGGCCATATCAGCGGCAGACAGGTCGGAGACGGCCCGTCTCATGTCGTGCTCGAAGCGCGCGGCAAGAAGGCCAGCGAGCTGCAGGACCGCTACGGATACCTGACCCGCACCAAAGACGGCCGGATCTTGAAATCCACGACCATCTACATGGGCAATCCGGATACGGATCACGTCGACTACATCCTCGCGATCAACTACGACATCACGAGCCTGATGACGATCGACTCCGCGGTGCGTTCCATCATCTCCGCGGGCGAGGAAGAAACAAAGCGCAAGCAGCCCGAACGGATCACGCAGAATGTCAACGATCTGCTGGATGACCTGATCGAGCAGTCCGTGGACCTTGTCGGCAAGCCCGTTGCCCTGATGAGCAAGGACGAGAAAGTCACGGCCATCCGGTTCTTAAACGACGCCGGCGCTTTTCTCATCACCAAATCAGGCGACAAGGTGTCCAAGTTCTTCGGGATCTCCAAATATACGCTTTACAGTTACATCGATGTAAATAACAACAAATCCAAGGTCTGAAAAAATGAACCATGTCATCAATGCCGTCTGCGTCAAGTGCGGCGCAGAGCACGAAGCAACCCCTGATCTGACAACCTGCAGAAAATGCGGCGGTATCCTCGATATCCGCTATGACTACGACAGGATCCGCAGGGACATCGGTCCCGATGCCCTGAAAAAGCGGACGGATCTGTCCATGTGGCGGTATAGGGAGTTTCTTCCCGTACGGGAGGATTCCCTGCCGAATCCCGCTACCGGAAAGGGCAGCTCTGTCGCGGCCCTGCCAAGGCTCCGTGTCGGCTGGTCTCCTTTCTACCGTGCAGACCGTCTGGCCCGCGAGATCGGGCTTAAGACCCTCTATATCAAAGACGACGGGATCAATCCGACGGCTTCACTGAAAGACCGCGCATCCGCGATGGCCGTTGTCAAAGCCGCGGAGGCGGGCGCTAAGACCATTGCTTGCTCCTCTACCGGCAACGCGGCATCCTCTCTTGCGGGAAATGCGGCCGCTGCAGGATTTGAGACCTATATCTTCGTGCCGGAGCGCGCGCCGAAAGGCAAAGTCGCGCAGCTCATGATGTTTGGCGCGCATGTGATCTCGGTCAAAGGCTCCTATGAAGATACGTTCCGTCTTTCCGCGGAAGCGATCGAAGAATACGGCTGGTATAACCGGAACGCCGCGATCAATCCGTATCTGATGGAAGGCAAGAAGACGGTTTCCTTCGAGATCGCGGAACAACTTGATTTTCATATGACGGATTATGTGGCGGTATCGGTCGGCGACGGCTGCACGATCGGCGGTGTCTGGAAGGGCTTTAAGGATCTCTACAATGCAGGCTTTATAGACAGGCTGCCGCGGCTGATCTCGGTGCAGGCAGAAGGCTGCTGCCCCATTAACCGCGCGATCGCAGAGGGAAAAGACTGGGAACCGATGGAAGAAAATACCATTGCGGACAGCATCGCCGTCGGCGTGCCCCGCAATCCCGATAAAGCATTAAACGCCATCCGGGAATCGAATGGCGTTGTCGTCAATGTATCAGATGATGAGATCTTAGCCGCGATGCGCCTGCTTGGCAGGACCTGCGGCGTCTTTGCCGAGCCCGCCGGTGCGACCGGTACGGCCGGCGTCAGGAAAGCGGTCGAAACGGGTCTGATCGAACCGGATGCCAGCGTTGTCAGCATCGTGACCGGTTCGGGTCTAAAGGATGTGGCCAATGCCATGAAGGCCGCCGGTGAGCCGCTTACGATCGAACCTTCCATGGAAGTACTGCGGACACATATCTGAGCACCCCATGATCATTCGCCGCCCTCTTCTCCGCCATCCCCCGGTTCTTCCGGTTCGGGCTCGGGCGGTATTTCGGTAGGCGCCTCTGACGGTTCCGGCTCTGGGATCGGTTCTGTCGGTTCAGGTGTTTCCGTAGGAGCCGGATTTGTCGGCTCGGGCGTTTCCGTAGGAGTCGGATTTGTCGGCTCAGGCGTTTCCGTCGGGATGGCTGTCGGAACCGGTGTCGGCTTCGGCGTCGGTTTTGGTGTCGGTGTCGGTGTGGGCGTCGGCGTGGGTGTCGGCGTTGCCGTCGGCGTGGGCGTCGGCGTCACAAGCGTTGAAGGATCCACAACTTCCACATTCTGCGGCAACTGTGGCGTTTCCGTCATGATACTCTTGTTCTCCTGACTCGGCTTCACATAGTGTACGATGAATTCACCCGTATCCGATACGCCCGGTACCGGATGATGGATGATGTAATCCAGAATGTCATTGTAGGCGGAAGCCCTGTAGTGCAGGCCGTCTCCCGCGTCATATTCGGGCTTGATCTGCCCGTTCGAACCCTTCAGGATCTCC
>JAGCXZ010000242.1 GCA_017961065.1 Lachnospiraceae bacterium | reverse complement strand
TGGAATGCGGGAAAGATCTGCTCATTGATAAAGGCAATGTCTGCCCGGATATCTTCAAACGGCCTGTCCATGATCCCGCAGAGGTTATAGATATGCGTGCCGATCACGATCCCCTTGTCCCGCAGTGCCTGCAGCGCGATCGCTCCGACACCGGTGAGTGCCGCCGTGATCCTGCCGCTGAAATGGCCGCCACCGTGATAGTCCTCATACCCGTGGTATTTGCAATATCCGGTATAATCGGCATGTCCGGGACGGATCAGGCGTCCCTTCTCATCATAATCCGCACTCTTCATCTTGGTGTTCGGGATCAGCATGCACAGCGGCGTACCCGTTGTGCGTCCCTGATAAACACCGCTGACGATCTCATAAGGGTCCTCTTCCACCCGTGCGGTGGAAGTCTTGCCGTACGGTCTGCGCAGCTTCAGCTGGTGCGCGATATAGTCGTGATCGATCTCGATCCCGGGAGCCACTCCGTCCAATACCGCACCGATATACGGCCCGTGACTTTCCCCGAATAGTGTTACCTGTAAACTCTGTCCGAACGAATTCTTCATATTTCTCCCACTATGCTTTTATTTCCGCAAGTTTACCCTGCAGCGCATCAAATGTCATATCACGGAGTTCGTAGGTCCCCGCTTTATCCACATAAACCGTTGAAACCGTGTTGCCGTTCCCTTTTTTATCATGCCGGATCGCCTGCATCGCAGTCTCCGCATCAAAATCACAGGATACGGGCAGATCGTATTTGGTAAGCACCCTGATCAGCCGTTCCTTTACTTCATCCGAACACATCGGGATCATGCCGAGCGCGACGCACTCCCCGTGCAGGAGCGTATGCAGGCAGGCTGCTTCTATGCCGTGTCCGAGCGTATGTCCGAAGTTCAGGACCTTGCGGAGCCCCTGCTCCTTCTCATCCTGTTCCACAACGACACGCTTCAGATCGATCGCGGCCGCAATGACCGGATACAGATCCGAAAGGGAATCCGCCTGCTCGATCTGCTCAAACAATCCGGCATCAAAGGTAAGCGCCATTTTGATCGCTTCCGCCATGCCGTTTGAGACCTGTCTCTCTGGCAGCGTGTTCAGCACATCATGATCGATCAGAACATATTGCGGTTGATAAAATGCGCCAAGAACATTCTTGACGCCCTCGAAGTTCACCGCGCATTTTCCGCCGATGGAGGAATCCACCTGGGAAAGTACCGTAGTCGGTATATTGTAAAAATCAATCCCGCGCATGTAACAGGACGCGACAAATCCGGCAAGGTCTCCCACCACGCCTCCGCCGACCGCGACCACGCAGTCTTTTCTGGAAAAATCATGCTCAAGCATCACGCGTTCCAGTCTTTCAAAAACCGACAGGCTTTTGGAATCCTCTCCCGCGGGGATCGTTTCGATCACGCTAAAGCCGCACTGCTTTGCAACCGTTTGCGCATATGCTTCGGGAACCCCGGAATCCGTAACGATCAGCACTTTCCTGTTAAGATTCAGAACGGAACCCGCCTCCTGTAACAGTCCTCTGCCGATCCGGATATCATAGCCGCTATCCGCCAGATCTACATGAATCTGCATGTTCTTCTCCTCTTACTCCACGGTAACGCTCTTTGCAAGGTTACGCGGCTTGTCGACATCCAGGCCCTTTGCGACGCTGATGTAGTATCCCAGCAGCTGCAGCGGAACGATCGCGAGACTGCCGATAAAGTGCTCATCCACCTTTGGAACATATACCGTAAAGTTCACGCTGTCTTCCACATCATACTTTCCGAATGAAGTGATTCCCATCAGGTAAGCGCCTCTGCTCTTGCACTCCAGCATATTGCTGAGGGTTTTCTCATAAAGATCGCTCTGCGTGAGCGAGCCGATCACGAGCGTGCCGTCTTCCACAAGGGAGATGGTCCCGTGCTTGAGTTCCCCTGCTGCATAGGCCTCGGAATGGATGTAACTGATCTCTTTCATCTTAAGCGAGCCTTCCAGGCAGATCGCATAGTCGATCCCTCTGCCGATAAAGAAGATGTCGCGTGCACTTGCGTATTTGGACGCGAACCACTGGATCCGCTCCTGGTCTTCCAGAACCTTTCTGATCTTATCCGGGAGTGAAAGGATCTCTTCCAGATAATTTTCTCCCTCTTCCAGCGTTCCCCTGATCTGTCCGAACGCGATCGCAAGCAGGAACACGCAGATCAACTGACAGCTGTATGCTTTGGTCGTCGCTACGGAGATCTCAGGACCGGCGAGCGTATACATGACATGGTCTGCTTCTCTTGCGATCGAGCTGCCGACCACATTGACGATCGCAAGCGTTTTCAGGCCCTGCTCTTTGGCGCAGCGGAGAGCCGCAAGGGAATCCGCCGTCTCACCCGACTGCGAGATCAGGATCACAAGCGTATCCTTATCCTGCTTTGCTTTGCTGTATCTGAATTCCGATGCCAGTTCGACACTGACCGGGATCTGTGCGAATTCTTCGAAGACATACCGTGCCTCCATGCCCACATGCCAGGCCGATCCGCAGGCAACGATGCAGACGCGGGAAAACTTCTCGATCTCTTCATCGCTTAACCCGGTCTCACGGAGGCTGACATGATATGCACTGCCTTCCTCACTGCTCTCTTCGACGATATACTTGCGCATCGTGTTGTCGACCGCCTCGGGCTGCTCGTGGATCTCCTTCATCATGAAATGCTCGAAGCCGCCTTTCTGTGCCGCTTCCGCATCCCAGTCGATCCGTGTGCTTTCCTTCTGGATCTTGTCTCCGTCAAGGTTGTAAAAGACAACTTCACCCTCTGAGAGCTCGGCCATCTCCATGTTTCCGATATAGTAAACATTGCGCGTGTACTTCAAGATCGCCGGCACATCGGATGCCAGGAATGCTTCTTTCTCATTCAGACCGATGATCATCGGGGAATCCTTACGCGCCACAAAGATCTTGCCCGGATAATCCTTGAACATGACAGCGAGCGCATAGGAACCGCGCACGCGCACGATCGTCTTGGCCAACGCGTCGATCGGTCCGCCCTGATACTTTTTATAGTAGTAATCCACCAGTTTGATCAGAACTTCCGTGTCTGTCTCGGAATAAAAACGGTAATTGTGGCGCTCCATCTTGGCTTTCAGTTCCTGAAAGTTTTCAATGATGCCGTTGTGCACACCGACAACATCCGATTCCACGGCACCCGAACCCGAGCCCGTGCAGTTGCCCGAAACATGCGGATGCGCATTGCTCGTACTGGGCGCGCCGTGCGTTGCCCATCTGGTGTGTCCGATCCCGCATGT
>JAGCXZ010000001.1 GCA_017961065.1 Lachnospiraceae bacterium | reverse complement strand
CCGCTTTCACGCCTTCAAACAGCTCGTCATAGGTCGTAGCCTGAAAGCACGCCGTCTTGATCAGAATGCGTTCCGCCGTGCGCAGGAAGATGTTGGCTCTGACGATCGCTTCTTCATCGCCCGTAAAATAGACTTTGCCGTCTTCCACGGCCGAGATCTCATAGCCAAGATCCATGATTTCTTTTTTTAATACCGCCTCCATACCAAAATGGCACGGCGCGATCAGTTCGTATTTGCTCATAATATTATAAGTGCCGTCACGCAGCGAGGGTCGGGCAGCTCAGCCTACAGACCGCTCAAGTCCGCTCAAGCGCCGCTCAGGCTGGCAGGATCGAAGATCCTGCCAAACTTTAGTGCCGTCACGCACGTGACTTTTAATAAATACTGTGCGGATGATGTCGCTGACATCATCCGTACAGTATTGTAGCCCGATGGGGGAACCAACGGGCTACGATGAGGGGAGTATAAATAATTAATAAGGGGTCGTAAATGAGGATCCTTTGAAGGGTAGACCCTCGCTTACAATGACTATTATAACCGCTTAAAAACAAAAAAACAATAGATTTTGAAAACTAGTGGCAAGGAATTTTTTGACAACTACATGTTGTTGTTTTATACTGTTTCAGGGCTGAAATGAGCCCCAAAACGACCCCGAAACGGCCTCCGGGAGACCCCGGAGGAGCAAAATCAGGAGGCAGATATGCAGATCATTTTCGCGACCGGCAACCAGGGTAAATTAAGAGAGATCAGAGCGATCTTAAAGGACGCAAATGTGGAAGTCCTTTCCATGGCTGAAGCCGGTTTTACGGGCGATATTGAGGAGAACGGAACCACGTTTGAAGAAAACGCGCTGATCAAGGCCCGCACCATCGCCAAGGAAACAGGTCTCCTGACACTTGCGGACGATTCGGGACTTGTGATCGACTACTTAAACGGAGAGCCGGGCATCTACTCGGCCAGGTATCTGGGCGAAAACACGCCGCACTCGGTCAAGAACCCGAACCTGATCGCGCGCATGCAGAGCGTTCCCGATGAGAAACGCACCGCCCGCTTCGTATGCGCCGTGGCAGCCGTTCTGCCGGACGGCACCGAAAGGACCGTGCAGGCAACGATGGAAGGCCGCATCGCCTATAAGGAAGCCGGTGAGAACGGCTTCGGCTATGACCCGATCTTCTATCTGCCGGAATATGACTGCACGAGCGCACAGCTTTCACCCGAAGAGAAGAACAAGATCAGCCACCGCGGCAAAGCCCTGCGCGCCATGTGCAAGCTGCTCTCGGACGAACATATCATCTGAGCGCCCGTCACCTAACCTTGATCTGCTCACCACGCAACGGCCAAAACACGATCCCGAAAGGACAGACAATGCCCCAATCCAAGAAACTGGTGCTCGTCAGTGACTCCCATGGACAAAATCACAACCTGTGGCGCATCCTTGAAAAGGAAAAGCCCTACGACATGGTGGTTCACTGCGGCGATTACGAATACAGCGAATCCGCGATGCAAACAAAAACCGGCTGCGAATATCACATCGTAGCCGGCAATAATGATTACGGTCTGTCTTTACCTTCCCGGGCCATTGTCCGTTTCGGATCCCACAAGGCCCTTGTTGTGCACGGTCATCGTCACAGCCTTTATGCGGGTCTGCAGAATCTCTGCTACGCCGCCAAAGAAGCCGAGGCCGATTATGTCTTCTTCGGCCATCTCCACCGCCCCGTACAGGAAACCTACGAGGGCATCACGTTCTTAAATCCCGGCAGCGTCACCTATCCCCGACAGGAAGGCCGTCAGGCAACCTATATGACATTAACGTACGGAAACGGTCCGGAAGTCAGCGTTACGCTCCACACGATCTGAGCCGTGTTCCAAAGCGATCCGGGCAAGATCACTCGATCACGATCCTGCCCTGTCCGCAGGGATCCGCATATTCCTCTCCGATCTTGCCGCCAAGCGTTCCCAGGATATAATCGATCAGCACCTGGTTATCCAGCTTGATGCGGTCCTCCAAAACCTTGCAGTTATCAAACATCGTACAGCCGTCCCCGTCTTTTAGGAGCATGTATTCATGTCCCGCAAGCGTATAAGTCTTCTTCGGATCAAGCGGCTCATCACCGACCATCACGTTCTGCACGCGGCGTACCCCGCGCACCCCTGTAAACATCATGTTCACATCGGACTGGCAGCCGCTCTTCACATCGGTCCTGATCTCATACGTCAGGCCCGACACCTGAACGAAAGCACCGTCCTCGTCCGGGAGTGATTTTGCGCCCCATTCGAGCGCATCCAGCACCTGCTGCCCGGTCACTTCGATCACGCAGAGCATGTTACCGAACGGATGCACGTCAATGATATCGCCGTAGGTGATGTCGCCCTTGTCGATGCTCGCACGGATCCCGCCGCCGTTTACCATCGCGATGTCCGCACCCGACTGATCCCGGTAAGCATCCGCGACCAGATCGCCAAGGTTTGTCTCCGCGGAACGCACCCTGCGGATCGGATTTCCCGACTCATCCACAGCCTTCGGATCGTTGATCGTAAGGTCAACATCGGTTTTTGCAACCACCTTGTCAAGTTCTGCCGAGAGTTCGTCTTTGGCTTCGCTGACCTTGGTGTAAATGTCATTTCGGATGTTGAGCAGATCAGGCGCCGCCGCCTTGTTCGGCCAGCTCCAGATGTTTGTTTCCAAAATCTCACCGTCTGCTGAAATGTGGCTGTATCCGATCGCATCCATCTTCGTGCCGACAGCCGAACGCACCGTTTCCACGCCGTCCTTATTCTTCACAACAGCCTGGTTCGTATCGTGGCTGTGCCCGTCAAGAAAAACATCGATGCCGGTCGTGTTTGCGATGATATCCGCATACGTCCACGGCGCGCAGTCCTCATCCTCGCCGATGTGCCCCATGACATAGACCAGATCGGCGCCTTCTTTTCTCGCATCATCCACCGCGGACTGCACCGCGTTGTATACGCCCTCGCCCGTCTCATCCGCCATGAAACCGTAAACGAAAGCGCCGGTCTCATCCTGGAAATAAGCAGGCGTTGATGTCGTAAGCGTCTCGGGTGTCGTCACGCCGACAAACGCGATCTTGATGCCCGCCACTTCCTTGATCAAATAGGGCGCAAATACCGGCTTGTCGTTGTGCGTGAAATTGCAGCTGATGTAGGGGAACTCAGCCATGTTCACCAGTTCGTTGAAGCGTTCCATTCCATAGTCAAAATCATGGTTGCCGGGTGTTGCCACATCATAGTGCATATCGTTCATGAGTTTGATGATCGCTTCGCCCTTGCTTAAAGTACCGATCGCCTCACCCTGCACGGAATCGCCGTTATCCACCAGCAGGATCTCATAGCCCTGCGCTTCCAGCGTTTTCCTTACCTGCTGCAGTCCCGCAAGACCGAATCCCTGATCCACACCGCAATGGATATCGCTCGTATAGAGGATGTAGATCTCGCCGTTTTTGCCGGCTGCTTCTCCTGCATCCTTTGCATCCGCAGCGCCATCTTCCGGCTCCGCATCCGTGGTTCCGGCTTCCGCCACGTTCTCATCCGCAGCTCCGTCTTGGGCATTCTCATCTGCTGCCGTTTCCTCTGCTGCCTCCGCGGCCTCTGCCTGCTGCGCGCCTTTCCCGGAAAACGTCACAGCGCATCCGGTCAGCGTGAATGCCATGAGCACCGCCACGCAGGCTGCAAACCAAGTTCTCTTTTTCATATATTTCTCCTCCGTAACATAAGGATAGCCACGCATGCAAGTCCACTTCGTGGAGGCGTGGCCTGCGTAGTATAAAGTTTTCTCTGAAAACTTTACACTACCATCCGTAACATAAGGATAGCCACGCATGCAAGTCCACTTCGTGGAGGCGTGGCCTGCGTAGTATAAAGTTTTCTCTGAAAACTTTACACTACCATCCGTAACATAAGGATAGCCACGCAT
>JAGCXZ010000241.1 GCA_017961065.1 Lachnospiraceae bacterium | reverse complement strand
GGTTTTACTGAAGATCTCACCTTCATGTGAAAGCCTCCTTCCTCTAACTGCATTTATGTTACTTGCTCGTCGAGCAAAGCGCCAACGTACATTATATCATCACAGGGTAATAATGGCAATCCCTTTTTTACTTATCTCTCCAGATGATGCGTCCCTTGCTCAGATCATAGGGTGACATCTCCAGGGTTACCTTATCGCCCGGCAGGATCCGGATGAAGTTCATGCGGAGTTTTCCGCTGATGTGCGCCAATACTTCATGATCGTTTTCCAGTTTTACCCGGAACATCGCATTGGGCAGTTTCTCCACTACGGTTCCTTCGATTTCGATGACATCTGCTTTAGACATCCATTGTCCTCCTTAAATAATTGCTGATGCTGTGTTTAATCGCTTCGTTGCTGTCCGTCGGGCATTGCGTCCGGATCAGCTGTATGTGCTTCCTGTTCTTGCGCTTCGGCTTTTCCAGCGTTTTGTACCGGCCGTCCGCAAGCATCACATGATCATCCGTTTCTTCTATTATGATGTAAAGCGTTCCTTTGTCGTGTCCCGCAAGGGACCTGGCCAGATATCCTGTCACGTTTTCTTCCTATCCTTCAGTTTGTGCTGAGTGTCAAGATCTCGGGTTCGCCCTCGGTGATCAGGATCGTGTTCTCGTAGTGCGCGCTGGGAAGTCCGTCGGCCGCCACAACCGTCCAGTCATCGTCCAGCCATTCCACATCCCATCTGCCCATGTTGATCATCGGCTCGATCGCAAGCGTCATGCCCGCTTTCAGCTTCACGCCCCTTGATTTCTGCCTGAAGTTGGGGATCTGCGGATCCTCGTGCAGATGTGTTCCGATCCCGTGACCCACCAGATCACGTACGATGCCGTAGCCGAACCGGCTCACATAATCATCAATCGCATTGGAGATATCGTGCAGATGATATCCTTCCCTGGCATATTTGATCCCTTCAAAGAATGCCTGCTTGGTCACGTCCATGAGCTGCTGCACTTCCGGAGAAACCTTTCCGACCGCATAGGTTCTTGCCGCGTCCGAATGATAGCCCTTGTAGATCAGGCCGGCATCCAGGCTGACGATGTCTCCCTCATGCAGGATACGGGTCTTGCTCGGAATACCGTGTACCACCTCTTCGTTGACCGAAACGCAGATGGAAGCCGGATAACCGTTGTAATCCAGAAAATTCGGAATGCCTTCCTGCTCTCTGATCAACTGCTCGCCGTACTTGTTGATATCCATCGTGGAAATGCCGGGCTTTACGAACTCGCCCAAAGCGTTGTGTACGATCTCGAGTCTCCTGCAGGATTCACGCATCAGTTCAATTTCTCTTGGCGACTTGATCGATACCATATCATTCTCCGAGGAGTTTGACGATGTCCGCAAATACCTGATTCATGTCCTGCGTTCCGTCAATCTCATGCAATATGTTTCTGGAACCGTAAAAATCAATCAACGGCTGTGTCTGCTCGTGATAAACCTGCAGTCTCTTCAGCACCGTTTCCGGCGCGTCATCGGCACGGAGTACCAGTTCGCTGCCGCAATGATCGCATATGCCTTCCTGCTTGGGCGGAACATGCTCGATATGATAGGTGGCGCCGCACTTTACGCACGCTCTTCTGCCGCCCATGCGCTTCACGATGTTCTCGTCCGGAACCTCAACGTCGATCGCGTAATCGATCTTGTCGTTCCGTTTTGCCAGTTCTGCTTCCAGAACCTCCGCCTGCGCGATCGTGCGCGGGAAGCCGTCCAGAACATAGCCGTTTGCGCAATCGTCCTTTGATACCCTGTCAAAAAGCATGCGGACCGTCAGTTCATCGGGAACCAGTTTCCCGGCATCCATATAGCCCTTCGCTTCTTTTCCGAGTTCCGTGTTGTTACTGATGTTGCTGCGGAACAGGTCGCCTGTGGAAACGTGCGGGATCCTGTATTTTTCCGCGATCTGAATGGCCTGTGTGCCTTTGCCCGCTCCGGGCGCGCCCAGCATAATGATTTTCATGCCTGCTCTCCTTGTCAAACTGTCCAAAAATCGCACTTCCGATACAAGCATTGCAGACAAGGCCATTAAGCCTTGCCTACAACGAAGCACGAATGCAATTATCAGTCATTCAAAAAACCTTTGTAATTTCTTACCAGCATCATCGACTCGATCTGCTTCATCGTCTCCAAGATAACGCCGACGATGATGATCAGGCTGGTGCCGCCGAACGATACGTCCGCACCGAACCACCCGTTGAAGAAGAGCGGGATCAGCGCTACGATAACGAGTCCGATCGCACCGATAAAGATGATGTAGTTAAGGATCTTTGTTAAGTACTCGCTTGTGGGCTTGCCCGGTCTGATACCCGGTACAAATCCGCCCTGTTTCTTCATGTTCTCGGAAACCTCAAGCGGGTTGAATGTGATCGACGTATAGAAATAAGCGAAGAATACGACGAGCACGATGTAGATCAGAACACCGATCGAATTGATGGGCGTTTCCTTGCTGAACCATCTTCCGGAATTCAGCATGCCGAGGAACTTTGTCCACCAGTTGTTGGTCTGTGAACTCTTGAAGAACGAAGAGATCACGATCGGCAGCTGCATCAGGGAACTTGCGAAGATGATCGGGATAACGCCGCCGGTATTCACCTTTAAGGGAATATGGCTGCTCTGTCCGCCGACGATCTTACGTCCCTGTACCTTCTTGGCATACTGTACGGGGATCCTTCTCTCGCCGCCACCAAGAATGACTGTCAATACCACGGTACCGACGATGATCGCTATGATGATGACCGCCGCAAGGACTGACGATGCGAATGAAGATGCACCCTTGATGAACTGGTCATACAGCCCTGTGATATCCTGCGGGATCCTGGAGATGATGTTGATCGTCAGGACTACGGAAATACCGTTTCCGACGCCATTCTCCGTAATCTGCTCACCGATCCACATCAGGAAGGCACTGCCTGCAGTCAGCGCTGCGATAACAGTAACGATGCCCCAGGCACCGACCGTCTGATCCATCATGCCCTGGTTGCGGAATCCGATCGCCATGGCGGTGGATTCGATCAGCGCCAGACCTACGGTCACGTATCTGGTGATCGACGCGATCTTCTTGCGCCCGTCCTCACCCTCTTTCTGCATTTCCTCGAGCTTCGGGATCGCGATCGTCAGAAGCTGCATGATGATGGAACTGGTGATGTAGGGCGTAATGTTCAGTGCAAACAACGACATCTTTTCAAACGAGCCGCCCGTAAAAGCACTGAGGAGACCGGCACTGTCACCAAACTGGTTCTGGAACCAGTCCGAAAAAACACTCGCATTCACGCCGGGAACCGGTAACTGGGATCCAAGCCTGATCACGATCAGCATTAAAAAAGTAAAAAACAGTTTGGTTCTGATTTCTTTGATTTTAAATGCGTTCTGCAGTGTCTTGAACATTAGATCACCTCTGCTTTTCCGCCTAACGCCTCGATTTTTTCCTTTGCAGATGCGGAGAAGGCGTTTGCTTTTACGTTGAGTTTCTTGGTAAATTCACCGTTGCCGAGAATCTTTACACCATCTTTGGGATTTTTGATGATGCCCTTTTCGATCAGTGTCTCTACCGTAACATCAGCGCCGTTTTCAAACACCTCAAGAGAGGACACATTGATCGGGATGATCTCTTTTGTGTTTCTGTTTAAGAAACCTCTCTTCGGAAGTCGTCTATACAAAGGCATCTGTCCGCCTTCAAATCCGATTCTGGGAGCCCCGGAACGAGCCTTCTGACCCTTGTGGCCCTTGCCTGCGGTCTTGCCGTTTCCGGATCCGTGTCCGCGTCCTCTTCTAAAATTATCACTGTGCTTCGAGCCTTCAGCCGGCTGTAAATTTGATAATTCCATGCTGATGACACCTCCTTCTTTTTATATTTCTTCTACTTTAACCAAGTGGCAAACCTGCTGTACCATTCCTCTTGTTGCTTCGTTATCCGGAAGTTCAACGGAATGATTCATTTTCCTGAGTCCGAGTGCCTCCACAGTCTTTTTATGCTTGGGAACGGCACCGATCGGGGACTTAACAAGCGTCACTTTGATCTTTTTATCTGATGCTTTCTTTGCCATTTCTGCTTCCTCCTCGCGGTAATAGGTCACAATAATCTGATATCAACTAAGCCATGATCTCATCAACGGATTTTCCGCGAAGACGAGCCACCTCTTCCGGTGTTTTCAGACGGCTCAGTGCATCGATCGTTGCAAGAACGACGTTCTGCTTGTTGTTGGAGCCGAGTGACTTTGTACGGATATTCTTGATCCCCGCAAGTTCGCAGACGGAACGCGCCGGACCGCCGGCGATCACGCCCGTACCTTCGGGAGCACGCTTCAGCAGAACGCTTGCGCCGCCGAATTTGCCGGTGTAATCATGTGTGATACTGTTATGCTCATCCAGGGCAACAGTGATCAGCTTCTTCATGGCATCCTCTTTGCCCTTGCGGATTGCTTCAGGAATTTCAGTGGCCTTTCCGAGGCCGGCTCCGACATGTCCGTTACCGTCGCCGACAACTACCAGAGCGGTAAAGCGCATGTTACGACCACCCTTTACAACCTTGGTAACGCGCTTGATGGAAACCACTTTATCATTTAACTCTAACTGACTTGCGTCAATGATACTACGTCTCATGCGATTTCTTCTCCCTTCTTAGAATTCCAGGCCGGCTTCTCTGGCTGCCTGAGCCAGTGCCTGGACCTTACCCTGGTATATAAAGCCGCCTCTGTCAAAAACAACTGTCTTGATGCCATGATCCAAAGCCTTCTTTGCGATCACGGTTCCAAGGTATGCTGCTGCCTCAACGTTATTGGTCTTCTTAAGCTCCGCTTTCACGTCCTTGTCAAGAGTGGATGCGGATACAAGCGTATTGCCGACCGTGTCGTCGATAATCTGCGCATACATATGATTGTTACTGCGAAACACTGCCAGACGCGGTCTCTCGGCCGTGCCGCTGAAACGGTTACGCATTCTGTTGTGTTTCTTAATACGAATCTCTGATCTTGATTTTTTACTAACCATTTTACACGCTCCTTATCTTACTTCTTACCGGTCTTGCCGACTTTACGTCTGATGTGCTCATCAGCATACTTAATACCTTTACCCTTGTAAGGCTCCGGTCTTCTCTTGTCTCTGATCTCGGCTGCGTACTGTCCGACTTTCTCTTTATCGATACCCTTAACGATGATCTTGTTCTGACCTTCTACCACCGTCTCGAGACCCTGCGGATCCTCCATCTCAACCGGATGGGAGTAACCCAGCGATAACTGCAGTTTCTTGCCCTGCTTTGCTGCTCTGTAACCAACACCGTTGATCTCCAGAGTCTTTTCGTACCCTTCGGTTACGCCGATGATCATGTTGTTTAACAGTGTTCTTGTCAGACCGTGCAGAGATTTCATTCTCTTCAGATCGTTCGGGCGGCTTACCGTGATCTCAGCGCCCTCCTGCTTGATCTCCATCTCGGGAACCAGCAGCCTCTCCAGCGTACCCTTGGGACCTTTTACAGTCACTTTATTATTTTCTGCGATCTCTACAGTAACGCCTGCAGGAATCGCGATTGGCATTTTTCCTATACGTGACATGCCCGTACCTCCATATTTAATCTTATGCTCAAACCAATGTTACTTTGCTCTTACCATACGAAAGCCAGTACCTCGCCGCCAACACCCGCTTTACGGGCTTCCTTGTCGGTGATGACTCCGTTGTTGGTAGAGATGATCGCAATACCGAGACCACCGAGTACCTTCGGAAGCTCATCCTTGCCTGCATATACTCTTAAGCCGGGCTTGGAGATCCTCTTCAGACCTGTGATGATCTTTTCATTCTTGTCCTCGCCATACTTTAAGGTGATTCTGATCGTCTTGAAAGAACCGTCATCAACCACATCGTATTTCCTGATGTATCCTTCGTTGAAAAGGATCTCAGCAATGGCAAGTTTCATTTTAGATGCCGGAACATCTACTGTATCGTGTTTTGCAGTATTTGCATTACGGATTCTTGTAAGCATATCTGCAATAGGATCACTCATTGTCATCTTGTGTCTTCCTCCTGTTATGATTATCGGGAACCCTCGCCGATTCCGATTCGCCTTCGGCGAACGGCTCGGGCTGCATATCAGATCCTGACAGATCCGATACATTTATTACCAGCTTGCTTTTTTCACGCCGGGGATCTGTCCCTTGTATGCCAGTTCACGGAAGCAGATTCTGCAAATTCCGTACTTTCTCAAATAAGCATGCGGACGACCACAGATTTTGCAGCGTGTGTACTCTCTGGTGGAGAACTTCTGCTTGCGCTGCTGTTTGATCTTCATTGCTGTTTTAGCCATGAAATTTCCTCCTTCTTCTACCTTGCAAACGGCATACCAAACTGTGCCAGTAATTCACGTCCCTCTTCATCGGTCTTGGCAGTGGTTACGATAATGACGTCCATACCTCTGACTTTGTCGACCTTGTCATACTCGATCTCGGGGAAGATCAGCTGTTCCTTGATACCGAGCGCATAGTTGCCTCTTCCGTCAAAAGCGTTGGGATCCACACCGCGGAAGTCACGTACACGGGGAAGTGCCAGGTTTACGAGACGATCCAGGAATTCGTACATCTTCTCGCCGCGCAGGGTAACCTTGCAGCCGATCGACATTCCTTCCCTGATCTTGAAATTCGCAACGGACTTCTTGGCCTTTGTGATCACAGCCTTCTGTCCCGTGATCGCCTCCATGTCGCTTACGGCGCTCTCCAGGATCTTCGGATTATCCTTTGCTTCGCCGACACCCATGTTTACTACGATCTTTTCGAGTTTCGGAACTTCCATTACATTCTTGTATTCAAACTTCTTGATCATCGCATCGACGATCTGATCTTTATACATGTCTTTGTATCTACTCAACGAAACGTACCTCCTCTCTGATTTAGTCAATTACCTCACCGGTAGTTTTTGCGAAACGAACCTTCTTATCGTTTTCAATCTTGAAGCCGATCCTTGTTGCTTTGCCTTTGTGCAGGTACATAACGTTGGATGCATCAATATAAGCTTCTTTTTCCACGATACCGCCGTTCTGGTTGGCTGCGGACGGCTTGGTGTGCTTCTTTACCATATTGACGCCTTCCACAAGCACCTTTCCGTTCTTACGGTCCAGTGCGATCACCTTTCCCTCGGCACCGACATCTTTTCCGGCAATGACCTTAACGGTATCGCCCTTCTTGATTTTCATTGTTGCCATGATACGTCCCTCCTATAATACTTCCGGAGCAAGAGATACGATCTTCATGAACTGTCTCTCACGGAGTTCTCTTGCCACGGGTCCGAAAATACGGGTTCCTCTCGGGGTATTATCCTCTTTGATGATCACTGCTGCATTTTCATCGAACTTGATATAGGAGCCATCTTTACGACGCGCGCCCTTTACGGTACGAACGACAACAGCTCTTACGACATCACCCTTCTTGACAACGCCACCGGGTGTTGCATCTTTCACAGTGGCAACGATAATATCGCCTATATTTGCATATC
>JAGCXZ010000240.1 GCA_017961065.1 Lachnospiraceae bacterium | reverse complement strand
CTGCCGATCATTTTGAGTACAACGATCTACAATATCAGTGATACCCTAGATCAGGGTATCTTTAACTACATTATGGACCAGAAGAGCTTAAGCGCACAGAAGGCTGAGATGTGGGGCATCTTTTCCACCAAATACAGGGTACTGACCAATGTGCCGATCGCGCTTTCTTCCGCGCTTGTATCCTCGATGATGCCGACGCTGACCGCCAGCATCGAAAGGGGCGAGAGAAAACAGGCCAGACATAAAGTGGCGCTTGCCACGCGTTTTGCGATGATCCTTTCCATTCCCTGCGCGGTGGGACTTGCCGTGCTCGGCAGACCGATCATTGCGCTTCTGTTTAAAGGCGAAGTGGATCTTCCGGCAAGACTGTTGATGTTCGGATCGATCTCCGTTGTATTTTATTCCCTGTCCACGCTTTCAAACGGCGTTCTGCAGGGGATCGACAAGATGAAGATCCCGGTACGGAATGCCCTGATCGCGTTGATCGTGCATCTCGGGATCCTGTATGTTACGCTGCAGATCTTTAACTGGAAACTCTACGGGGTTGTCGTATCCTGCATCATGTTCGGTTTCCTGATGTGCGTCTTTAACTGGCTGAGCATCCGGAAGCATCTGGACTACAAGCAGGAGATCGTCAGAACGTTTGTGATCCCGCTGATCGCATCGCTGCTCATGGGTGTGATCGTCTGGGTTCTCTATTTCCTGCTCAACAAGGCCCTGCCGATGGCGATCGCCATGGTGATCTCGATCGTTGCGGGTGCATGTATTTACTTTGTTCTTCTGATCAAACTGAAAGGTGTCCGGGAAAGTGAGATCCGTGCATTCCCGGGCGGAGATTTCCTTGTAAAGATCGCGATCGGTTTCCGCTTACTGTAATGAGGCATGCCATATGAGAGTACTTGTGATCGGCGGCGGCGCATCCGGTATGGTTGCGGCGCTTAACGCAAATAAAGGCGGTCATTCTGTTACCGTTCTGGAAAGTTCGGAGCGGATCGGACAGAAGATTCTGCAGACGGGCAACGGAAAATGCAACCTGACCAACGCGGATCTGTCCCTTAAGCACTATCACGGCCTGCGGGATGAAGAGGCTTCGAGGGCGCTTGTTGCATCCGTTTTTGGCAGGTTTTCAAGGGAAGACGTCCTTGCGTTCTTTCAAGAACTCGGATTGGAAACAAAGACCCGTGACGGATATTATTATCCGGCCAGCGAACAGGCATCGGCCGTACTGAGCATTCTGCTTAGCGCCCTCGAACATGCGGGCGTTTCCGTTGTATGCGGCGTAACGATCACGGGGATCAGGCAAGAAAATCATGTCTTTACGGTACAGACGCCCGATCATATCTATGAAGCGGAAAGGGTGATCCTCTGCTGCGGCTCCAGGGCCGGCAGAAAAGAAAACCTTTCTGACGGCTATGAACTTGCAAAAAGTCTTTCCCATACGGTCGTAGACCCGCTTCCGGCACTTGTGAAGATAAAAAGCGATGAAAAGATATTCCGCGCCCTTGCAGGCATCCGTGTCGGCGGCAGGGTCACGCTTTATGATGAAAACAACCTTGCGCTCGGATCCGATACCGGTGAGATCCAGCTGAGTGCCTACGGGCTTTCCGGTATTCCGACGATGCAGGTCAGTCATCTGGCATCGGCTGCGCTTCATAACAGAAAGAAGATCAGTGCAGAACTCGATCTGCTGCCGGATCTGACAATAGAAGCCTGCCAGGAGATGCTCTCAAAGAGAAAAGAACGTCTGTCCTATCAGAAAGCCGAAACTTTCCTGATCGGACTGTTTCATAAAAACTTAGGGATCACGCTGATAAAGCAGGCAGGCATACCGCTTCAGGCTGCGGTTGCATCGATCGGGAACGATCAGATCGAAACGCTTGCGCGACTTATCAAACACTGGAGACTGCCGGTGGTTGCGACAGGAACGTTTCAGGATGCACAGGTCTGCGCGGGCGGCGTTCCGGTAGCGGAAGTGAAGGATACGCTCGAATCCCGCCTGACGGACGGATTGTACTTTGCGGGTGAGATCCTTGATGTACACGGAGACTGCGGCGGGTATAATCTGCAATGGGCCTTCAGTTCGGGGCTGCTTGCGGGAAGCCTGGAATAGAGTATCATGATCAGACTCGAACAGCTCAAATTGCCTGTTTCACACAACATGGCAGATCTTGAACAGAAGATCAGAAAAAAACTGAAGCTTGCAGGAGCAGAGGAACTTCCGCCTTTTACGATCCGGAGAAGATCTCTGGATGCACGGAAAAAGCCGGAACTGTTCTATGTTTACACGATCGATCTGCAAAGCAAACCGGCGTTTGAAAAACGGATCCGGAAAGCAAACCGGAATGCCGGCTTCCTGTTTGTGGAAGATGAAACCTACCTGGTACCGGATCCCGTAAAGAACAAACCGGCCACTCGTCCCGTTGTGATCGGGAGCGGTCCTGCAGGGCTATTCTGTGCTTACCTTCTTGCCCTGTGTCATCTGGATCCGCTGATCGTAGAGCGGGGAGAGAGCGTTGATCGCAGAAGCACGCGTGTGGATGCCTTCTGGGCAGGAGAGGAGAAACTGCATCCGGAATCCAATGTCCAGTTCGGGGAAGGCGGTGCAGGCACATTTTCAGACGGCAAGTTGAACACACTCGTTCACGATAAGGGTTTCCGGAACCGTTTTGTGCTCGATACGTTTGTGCGATTCGGCGCAAAGGAAGAGATCGCCTATGTTGCCAAACCGCATATCGGAACGGATGTTTTGCGAAATGTCATCCGGAATATGCGGGAAGAGATCATTTCTCTTGGCGGCACCTTTGTGTTCGGGATGAAATGCTCCGGATTTGCGCAAAAAGATAACAGGCTATCCGGACTTACCTTTACCGAAACGTTTCCGCTAACGGAACTTCCCGACGGATTTGTATCCCGCGGGAACGGCGAATATACATACCAATGCGATACCGCAGTACTCTCGATCGGGCATTCGGCCAGGGATACGTTTGAAATGCTCTACCGGTCGGGAATGCAGATGGAGCAGAAGAATTTTGCGGTAGGTCTTCGTATGGAACATAAGCAGGCTTTCATCGACAAAGCGCAGTACGGACTTGATGCGCGGGGAGATCTGCCTGCTGCGGATTATAAGCTGACGGGGAAGTGCTCCAACGGAAGAAGCATCTACAGTTTCTGCATGTGTCCCGGTGGCTATGTTGTGAATGCCTCCTCGGAAGAAGGACATCTTGCCGTAAACGGCATGAGTTACAGCGGAAGGGACGGAGAAAACGCGAATGCCGCATTGATCGTATCGGTGAACGGATCAGATTTTTGTTCCGACCATCCGCTCGCGGGGCTTTCCTTCGTCAGGAAACTGGAACAGAAAGCATACGAACTGGGAAAAGGCGCGATCCCCATACAGCGCTATGAAGACTATAAGCTGGGAAAGATCACGGACTCGTTTGGCTCGATCAGACCATCTTTATGCGGGAAATATGCATTTGCCGATCTTTCGGAACTGTTTGATGAAGAAATCCGCGATGCTTTGATCGAAGGGATCGAAGGATTTGATTCGCAGATCAGGGGATTTGCAGATCCGGATGCCCTCCTTTCGGGTGTTGAGAGCAGAACTTCATCTCCTGTCAGGATCATCAGGGACGAAACACTGATGAGCCCGATCAGAGGATTTTATCCCTGCGGGGAAGGAGCCGGATATGCCGGCGGGATCACGAGCGCGGCCATGGACGGCATGAAAGTCGCGGAAGCGATCATAGAACGCATGAGAAACGAAGAAAACGGTATATAAAGAGACCGATATGCAAGATAAAGGGGAAGAAAATGAGCAAGACAAGAGAACAGGAACTGCGTGCGCAGTTAAAGGAAAGAAAGCGTATCGTTGTCAAGATCGGCTCTTCGAGCCTGCATCATATGGCAACGGGTGAACTGAATCTGACGAAGATGGAGCGTCTGGTACGGGAACTCTGTGAGCTTCGGAATCAGGGGAAGGAAGTGATCCTGGTATCCTCGGGTGCGATCGCAGTCGGCAAAAAGACGATCAATCTGTCACCGGATGATACGCAGATCCCGTTAAAACAGGCTTGTGCCGCGATCGGCCAGGCCAAGCTCATGATGATCTACGAGCGCCTGTTTGCGGAATACAACCATCTGACCGCACAGATCCTGATGACCAAGCATACGATCGTGGATAAGATCAACCGCAAAAATGCCCAGAACACGTTCAGCCAGCTGCTTTCGCTCGGCGTGATCCCGGTCGTGAACGAGAACGATACGGTAGCCGTACATGAGGTGGAAGATACGATCGGCGACAATGATTTTCTCTCTGCCGTTGTATGCGCGCTCGTTGACGCGGACCTTCTGATCCTGCTCTCCGATATCGACGGTCTCTATACCGATGATCCGAGAGCCAACAAGAACGCGAAATTTGTCGATGTCGTGGAACATCTGGATGAGGATCTGATGCAGATGGGAAAAGCCACAACGGGCAGTTCCGTCGGCACGGGCGGGATGAGCGCGAAGCTCCACGCGGCAACGGTTGCGGTCAATTCCGGCGCGGACATGGTGATCGCTAACGGGAAGGACGTTTCCGTGATCCATAAGATCATGGAAGGCAGAAAGTACGGCACGCTCTTTGTCGGAAAACGGGATGAGAATTTCAAGATCGCGGACTATATCATCGGACATGAGTCTTAAGATCTGTTGAGGTATTGTCATGAACATGGAAGAACGCATTGCAAGGATCAATGCTCTGTATCATAAATCGCAGAAGGAAGGCCTTACCGATCAGGAGAAGATGGAACAGCAGATCCTGCGGCAGGAATACATTCAGAGCATCAGAAGCTCGCTCAAGGCGCAGCTGGATAATATCGATATCGAGAACGAAGACGGTTCGATCACAAATCTCGGAGAAAAGTATGGAAAAAAAGCAGATCAGGGATGAGATCCTCGCGGTCCGCAGTGCCTTAAGCGATGAGGCCTGCATGGAAAAGAGTGCTGTGATCTTAAAGCAGCTCGGCAGACACGATGCCTATTTAAGCGCCTATAAGGTCGGACTGTATGCTTCCTACGGACGGGAGGTCATCACGTATCCGATGATCGCAAGATCGCTGATGCTCGATAAAGGGGTTTCTTTCCCGCGGATCCTGTCCGCCGCAGAACGGAAGATGGAATTCCGGTATATCTTACGGGTCAGTGATCTGAAACCCGGTTACAAAGGGATCCTTGAACCGGGAGAGAATGCCACGATCATGCAGAAGCCCGATCTGATCGTTATGCCGCTCGTGGCTTTTGATCCGCAAAGAAACAGGATCGGGCAGGGCGGCGGTTTCTATGACGCATATCTGTCAGAGCATCCGGACATCGTGAAGATCGCGCTTGCTTATGAATGTCAGCGTGTCGACATGATCCCGTCCGAAGACTTCGATGTCAGACCCGATATCATCATTACGGAAGAAAAGATCTATGAATGAACATGAAAATAACGTGCCGGTGACGGAACCGGAACGTCAACAGTATTTCATACAAAAAACGTCTGCCATCCTGCAGAGTCTTGAGAATGAACTGGGGCGGAAGCTGACCTGCCATATCGCGACATTCGGCTGTCCGATGAATGCCAGGGATTCCGAAAAACTGCTCGGGGTACTCAAAGAGATCGGGTATGAAGAAACGGAAGACGAGACAGGAGCGGACCTTGTCGTGATGAACACCTGCACGGTCAGGGACAACGCCAACCAGCGGATCTACGGACGGATCGGCGTTCTCAAGAGTTTCCGGAAAAGCAATCCCCATATGCGGATCGCGCTCTGCGGCTGCATGATGCAGGAAGAGAGTGTGATCGAAAAGATCAAAAAGAGTTATCCGTATGTGGATCTGATCTTCGGGACGCACAATATCTATAAGCTCGCCGAACTTCTCTATACCATGCTGTCAGAGGACAGACAGGACATTGAGATCCTGGATCATGCGGACAGGATCGTGGAGCAGATGCCGGTATCCAGGAAGTATTTTTACAAATCCGGCGTCAATATCATGTTCGGCTGCGATAATTTCTGCAGCTACTGTATCGTACCCTATGTACGCGGCAGGGAACGGTCCAGGGAACCGGGAGACATCCTCTCCGAGATCAGAACACTGGCCGCATCCGGCGTGATCGAGATCATGCTGCTCGGACAGAACGTGAATTCCTACGGGAAAGGGTGCAGTGACAGGATCAGCTTTGCACAGCTCCTGCAGAAGGCATCGCAGATCGACGGGATCGAGCGGATCCGTTTTATGACTTCTCATCCCAAGGATCTGTCGGATGAACTGATCACCGTCATGAAGGAAAACGATAAGATCTGCAAGCACCTGCATCTGCCGGTGCAGTCCGGAAGTTCCAGGATCCTGAAACTGATGAACCGCAGATATGATAAAGAACAGTATCTGGATCTTGCGCTAAAGATCCGTGATGAGATCCCGGATATCGCGATCACGACGGATATCATCGTGGGCTTTCCGACGGAAACGGAAGAAGATGTGAACGAGACGCTCGATGTGATCGAAAAAGTCCGGTTTGATAACGCATTTACGTTCATTTATTCCAAAAGGACAGGCACACCTGCTTCGACCATGGACGGACAGGTCGAAGAGTACTTTGTGAAAGAGCAGTTTGCCAGGGTGCTGTCCCTTGTACAGGAAACTTCCAAAAAACAAACGGAACGCTTCCTTGGCAGATGCGTTCCGGTACTTGTTGAAGAGGTAAACGAACAGGATCCGTCCCTGCTGACGGGCAGAATGGAACAAAACCTTGTGGTCCATTTCCCGGGAGATCCGTCCCTGATCGGAAAGATCCTTCCGGTTCAGCTCATGGAGTGCAGGGGGTTCTATTTTTACGGAAAGATCACGCGTGCTTAATGTGATCGATAAAAGCAGACGCAGCAAGCGACGGAAGAGAGCCCTGCGCACATACGAATCCGATCTGCCTTTTGGGGATCGGATTTTTTAACGGGATCTGGATCAACTGTTTGCTGGCAAGCTCCTGTAACACGAATTCCTTGATCACACATCCGAGACCGAGACCGATCTTTGCAAATTCGATCAGAAGATCTAAGGATGTGGCTTCGATCACCTGATTGATCTTGACGTGATTTTCGAAAAAATAGTGATCGATGTACTGTCTCGTGATGTTTTCCTTGTTCAGCAGAAGCAGCGTGGAGTGCGAGATGATCTCGCGCGTGCCCATCGCTTTGATATAGTCTTTGGTCGCAACGAAAATGTCTTCGATCTCCTTGACGCCGGTAAAGGTGAGATGGTCTTCGGCAAGCGTCTGCTCATCCGTCATGCCGATCAGACCGATATCGATCTTTTTCTCCCTGAGGAGACGAAGCGTCTCATATGTATTCTGACATTCGATCGAGATCTGTACCTTCGGATGCAGCTGCATGAATCCCTGCAGATAAGGGAGCAGAACGTATTTGCACAATGTCGTGCTCGCGCCGAACCTGATCTGTCCGCCGTCAAATTCCAGCATGTTCTGAAGCTTTTCTTCGCCTTCCTTTAAATTCTCAAAAGCAGTCTTCACATAGGAATAGAGCAGTTTCCCTTCCTGTGTCAGTTCAACGCCTTTGGAACTGCGCAGGAAAAGCGGCATGCCGACGTTCTGCTCAAGTCTTGCGATCGCTTTGGAAACCGCGGGCTGTGAGATAAAGAGCTTCTTGGCTGCGCCGGAGATATTGCCTTCTTCGGCCGTGGTATAAAAGATCCTGTAAAGTGAAAGTTTGTTTTCCATAGGTTCATCATATCATAACCTGCGGTTATCTCCAATATAATTTTTATATATTTCTATTATAGAAATCAGCGTGCTATAATGGCGCAAGGAGGAGACATCATGCGTAAAGGAATGACAATGACACAGAAGATCCTCGCCGATCACGCGGGTCTGGATCACGTGGAAGCAGGTCAGCTGATCGAGGCTGATCTTGATCTGGTGCTCGGAAATGACATTACGACGCCCGTCGCCATTACGGAAATGGGTAAAATGGAAAAAGGCGGCGACTTTGATCAGGACAAGATCGCTTTGGTCATGGACCATTTTGTGCCCAACAAAGATATTAAATCCGCACAGAACTGTAAGTGCGTCAGAGAATTTGCGGCAAAACACGAGATCTCTCATTTTTACGATGTCGGTAAGATGGGAATCGAACATGCGCTTCTGCCGGAACAGGGACTTACGGTCGCCGGTGATGTGATCATCGGTGCCGATTCGCATACCTGTACCTACGGAGCGCTCGGTGCTTTTTCAACCGGTGTCGGATCAACGGACATGGCGGCAGGTATGGCAACAGGCAAGGCCTGGTTCAAGGTGCCCGGTGCGATCCGTTTCAACCTGACCGGGATCCCCGGAAAATGGGTGAGCGGCAAGGACGTGATTTTGCACATCATCGGTATGATCGGTGTGGATGGTGCGCTGTACCGTTCCATGGAGTTTACGGGTGACGGGATCCGCTACCTGAGCATGGATGACCGTTTCACGATCGCGAACATGGCGATCGAGGCCGGCGGCAAGAACGGGATCTTCCCTGTGGATGATATCGCGATCGAATACATGAAAGAGCACGGCAAACGCGAATATAAGATCTATACGGCGGATGAGGATGCCGAATATGACGAGGAATATACGATCGATCTTTCCCGCTTAAGACCTACGGTTGCATTCCCGCATCTGCCGGAGAATACGAAGACCGTTGATGAGATCACCGAAAAGATCCTTGTGGATCAGGCTGTGATCGGTTCCTGCACGAACGGCAGGATGGATGATCTTCGGATCGCCGCTATGCTGTTAAAAGACAGGAAGGTATCGGATCATGTGCGTACGATCATTATTCCCGGCACGCAGGAGATCTATCTGCAGGCGTTAAAGGAAGGGCTGATCAAGACCTTTATCGAAGCCGGAGGCGTTGTTTCCACGCCCACCTGCGG
>JAGCXZ010000239.1 GCA_017961065.1 Lachnospiraceae bacterium | reverse complement strand
GAAGGAAGCGCGCACGATCGATTTTCTCAATAAAGTATTATAATGACAATGTCCGTTATTTAGGAGGATGGCATGAAGAATATCATCACGATCAGCAGGGAATACGGCGCAGGCGGCGGAGAGATCGGGAAGGCTCTGGCCGGAGAACTGGGGTTTGAGTACTTTGATAAATCGATCATCCTGAATGTTGCCAGGGAAGCCAATATTGATGTGGAACATGCGGATAAATGGGATGAGGTGGTCCCGAAGAATTTCGGCTTTGCGCAGAGCCTGTTTGATTTTTATAACAGACCGCTTTCGGAAAAACTGTTCGCGGCGCAGAGCAAGGTTATCCGCGAGATCGGTGAGAGAGGAAACTGCGTGATCGTCGGGAGGAATGCCAATTCGATCCTCAGGGAATTTGATCACAGCCTGCATGTTTTTTTGCATGCGAACGTGAAATGGCGCGTGCAGAGGATGCTGGAGCAGGTGGAAGGTACCACGGCAGACAAACTGCTTGAGCAGGTGGAAGTGATCGACAAACGCCGCAGGAAGTACTGTTCCTACTACACGAACACGGAGTTTGGCGAAGCAAAGTATTATGATGTCTGTCTGGACACGGGACGGCTTGGGATCGGGCAGTGCGTGAAACTGCTCCTTCAGATGGCCGGGGAATAAATGCGGTATACAAAAACAGAATTACAAACAACACTGACCATGGCCTGGCCGGCGGTGATCGAGTCATTTTTTGTGGCGTTTGCGGGCCTGATCGATTCTTTGATGGTAAGTTCCATGGGGGCCTATGCGGTCGCTGCGGTCGGTCTGACCACGCAGCCCAAGTTCTTAGGCTTCTCATTCTTTTTTGCACTGAATGTAGCCGTATCGGCGCTTGTTGCCAGACGTCGCGGCGAGAATAAAAAAGAGGATGCCAACCGTATCATGCTGACGGCAATTGTCACGGCGGTCGTTATGGCCGTTCTGATCTCGGTGGCGTTCGTTTTTCTGGCGCATCCGATCATCCGGCTCTGCGGCTCGACTGCGGATACGCATGAGGCTGCCGTGATCTATATCCGGATCATAATGGGCGGCATGATCTTTTCCTGCGTGCAGATGGTCATCAACAGCGCGCAGCGGGGTGCGGGGCATACCCGGATCACGATGATCACAAACATCACAAGCAATACCGTGAACATCGTGTTTAACTATCTGCTGATCGGCGGGCATCTGGGCTTTCCGAAACTCGGCATTTACGGCGCGGCGATCGCCACGGTTTTCGGAACGCTTGTCGCCTGTATCATGAGCATTGTCTCAGTCAGCAAAGGACGCTATTTTGTCAGCCTGTCCTATATCATACAGGAGAAGATCAGACCGGCGTTTGTCTGTCTGAAGCAGCTGGTGAGAGTCGGCTATTCCGTATTCTTTGAGCAGATCCTGATGCGGATCGGGTTCATGCTGACGGCCATTATGGCGGCCAATCAGGGAACGGAAGCCATGGCTGCGCACCAGGTCGGCATGAACATCATGGGCCTGACGTTTTCCTTCGGAGACGGCCTGCAGGCGGCGGCAGTCGCACTGATCGGCCGCAGCCTTGGTGAGGGCAATGAGGAAGGCGCAAAGCGGTACGGCGCGATCTGCCGTCTGTACGGGATCATCATTGCGCTCTGTCTGGCCTGCGTCTATTTCTTCGGCGCAAGATGGATGATGCACCTGTTCTTTGCGGAAGACAACATTGTGGAGATCGGTGTGTCCATCATGGAAGTGATCATATTCGTGGTCCTGTTCCAGGTGATCCAGGTCGTATACATGGGATGCCTGCGCGGCGCAGGCGATACCTTCTATACGGCTGTCGCGTCCATGATATCCGTTACGCTGATCCGGTCGGTCGTATCCTATGGCTGCGGATATCTGCTCGATCTCGGGATCGTCGGGATCTGGCTCGGGGTGCTGGCTGACCAGATATCCAGATTCCTGTTTGCTTCCATCCGGTTCAGACAGGGTAAATGGGTCAAAATAAAGATTTAGCTTTTATGATAAATGAGGTGAGAAGATGAAAGTTTACAACACATTAAGCGGACGCAAGGAAGAATTCGTGCCGATCGAGGAAGGTAAGGTCAGCATGTATGTCTGCGGCCCGACCGTTTATAACCTGATCCACATCGGAAACGCCAGACCGATGATCGTATTTGACACGGTCAGACGCTACCTGGAGCATAAGGGCTATGACGTTAACTATGTATCGAATTTCACGGATGTGGATGACAAGATCATCAAAAAAGCGCTCGAAGAGGGCGTGGATCCTTCCGTGATCTCGGAGCGCTATATCGACGAGTGCAAGAAAGACATGCAGATGATGAATGTGCGCCCTGCCACCACGCACCCGAAGGCAACGGAAGAGATCGGCGGCATGATCGAGATGATCAAGACCCTGATCGATAAGGGCTATGCGTATCCGGCAGCGGACGGTACCGTATACTTCAGGACCAGGAACTTCAAAGGGTACGGCAAACTGTCGCACAAGAACATCGATGATCTGCAGAGCGGTATGAGAGCGCTCCTGGTATCCGGCGAGGACCAGAAAGAGGATCCGCTTGATTTTGTCCTCTGGAAACCGAAGAAGGAAGGTGAACCGTTCTGGGAGTCGCCCTGGTGTGAAGGCAGACCCGGTTGGCACATCGAGTGCTCGGTCATGAGCAAAAAATATCTGGGCGAGATGATCGATATCCATGCCGGCGGTGAAGACCTGATCTTCCCGCATCACGAAAATGAGATTGCCCAGTCCGAGGCGGCAAACGGCAAGCCGTTCTCCAAATACTGGATGCACAATGCTTTCCTGAACATCGATAACAAGAAGATGAGCAAATCGCTCGGCAACTTTAAGACCGTGCGGGATATCGCGGAGAGTTACGATCTGCAGATCTTAAGGTTCTTCATGCTGAGCGCGCACTACAGAAGCCCGCTGAATTTCTCTGCGCCGCTGATGGAGTCGGCCAAGAATTCGCTCGAGCGCATCATCACCTGCGTATCCAATCTGACGTATGGCATACAGAATGCAAAGACAGAGGAAATGAGTGAAGAAGAGAAAGCGCTTGCGGAGAAGGCCAAAGAATACATCACGCAGTTTGACAACGCGATGGATGATGATTTTAACACGGCGGACGCGATCACGGCGATCTTTGATCTGGTTAAGTTCATCAATACGAATACGACAGAGCAGTCTTCACGTGCATACTTAAGCGCGCTGAAGGATGAAATAGTTATGTTAACCGATATCTGCGGACTGATCACGGAGAAACAGGAAGAATCCCTGGATCAGCAGGTTGAGGATCTGATCGAAGCACGTCAGGCGGCCAGAAAGAGCAAGGACTTTGCCAAGGCTGACGAGATCAGGGACCGGCTGCTGCAGATGGGGATCGTGCTCGAGGATACCCGCGAAGGAGTGAAGTGGCACCGTGCTTGACCGTATCAACGAGACGTTTGGTTTACATAAAGTTGATCTGCGCACCTATTCGCCCTTAGCGCTTGCGTTCATCGGTGACAGTGTGTTTGCAACGGTCGTCAAGACGATCATCATCGAGCGCGGGAACTGCCAGGGCAATAAGCTGCACTATCATTCTGCGCATCTTGTGCGGGCGGAATCCCAGGCGCTGATCTATGATCTGTGGCAGGACATCGTTACGGATGACGAGAGGACGATCCTAAAGCGCGGCCGGAACGCGAAGTCGGTCAATTCGGCCAAGAATGCCACGATACAGGATTACCGCAAGGCAACCGGTGTGGAGGCTTTATGCGGATATCTCTTTCTTGACGGGAAAGAGGACAGGCTCTGCGAGCTGATCCGTCAGGGTGTTGAGGCAGTGTATGCGGCGGATCGTAAGAGTGGTGAGGAGTAGACATGGCAACGGATGAATATCAGATCGAAGGCCGCAACGCGGTAATGGAAGCGCTGAAGGCCGGGAAGATCATAGACAGATTATATGTGCTTGACGGGTGCCAGGACGGGCCTGTCTTAAGCATCAAACGCGAGGCTGCAAAACATGATGTGGTCATCCGCTATGTGGACAGAACGCGTTTGGACCAGATGAGCGAAACAGGCCATCATCAGGGCGTGATCGCCTGCGCGGCGGCGTTTGCCTATACGGACCTGGATGAGATCATGCAGAAGGCTGCCGATGCGGGAGAGGATCCGTTCCTGATCCTGCTCGATCATGTCGAAGATCCCCATAACCTCGGCGCGATCATCCGTACGGCCAATCTGGCCGGGGCACACGGTGTCGTGATCGTAAAGGACAGGGCTGTCGGGCTTACCGCAACCGTCATGCGTGCATCCGCCGGGGCTTTGAATTATACGCCGGTCGCAAAGGTCGGCAACCTAAGCCGTACCATGGAAGATCTCAAGCAGCGCGGCATGTGGTTTGTCTGCGCGGATATGGACGGCGAGCGGATGTATGACCTGAATCTCACGGGCCCGATCGGTCTGGTGATCGGCAACGAAGGAAGCGGCGTATCCAGACTGGTCAGAGAGAAGTGTGATTTTAATGCGGCGATCCCGATGTTCGGTGACATCAATTCGCTGAACGCGTCCGTGGCTGCCGGCGTGCTGTCATATGAGATCGTACGCCAGAGGCTTATAAAAGCAGGAAAATAAAGAGAGCGCGAGGATAACCGACTGGCGGTCGGTTTTAACTTATGAGTAAAGATCGTTTTGAAAATTTAACGGATGAGGAGTTGATCGAACGGCTGCACGCGGGAGAAGTGAGCGTGATCGACTTTCTGATGGAGAAACATAAGGACCTTGTCCGCATGCATGCCAAGGCACTCTACCTGCCCGGGGCGGACAGCGAGGATCTGATCCAGGAGGGCATGATCGGACTGTTTAAGGCGATCAGGGATTATGATGACAGCCATGATGCCTCTTTTAAGACCTTTGCGAGGCTGTGCATCTCCAGGCAGATGATGACGGCAGTGGAGAATTCCAGACGGAAGAAACACGCGCCCTTGAATTCCTATGTTTCGCTCTACGCCGCTGATGATGACGGTGACGAGACGATCATGGAATCCTTATCCTCGCTGGCTGAGAGCAGTCCGGAGGACAAGATCATCGACAGGGAGCGCGTGCAGACACTGACCAACGAGATCTTAAAGGTCTTAAGCCCACTCGAGACCAAGGTATTCCGTCTTTATCTGACGGGCATGAACTACGCGGAGATCGCGCGTGTACTGGAGTGCGAGGAGAAGTCCATGGACAATGCCCTGCAGCGGATCAAGCGTAAGATCAGGAAATCTGTTTTGGTTACGGAGTAAGACAGTATGAAAATAACGGGAACAAAAAAACTGACGTCGGATGCGATGCTGGCGGCCATGTGTGCGGTGCTCGGCATTGCGGCAAGGTTTCTTGACTTCGGATTCATCAAGGTTTCGATCGAGAGTCTGCCGGTGCTGGTTGCGGCACTGCTGTTCGGCCCTCTGGACGGAGCCGCGGTCGCGCTGATCGGCACTTTTCTGTCACAGTTACTCTTATACGGGCTGGATCCTTCCACACCGCTCTGGATCCTTCCGTACGTGGTGATCGCGATCATCTGCGGCTTTTACGCACGAAAATATAAGTTCTACAATACGACCGGCCAGATCCGGTTCATCGTATCGTCGATGGAGGTTCTGATCTTTGCGCTCAATACGGTATCACTGTATCTGTATGCGGAGTTTGTTAACTATTTTAACACCCAATGGATCGGGGAGACCGGAAAGGCTTATGTTTTAAGCGGTCTGTTCCCGCGCATCGTCATGCTGATCATCAAGGCGGTTCTGTTCAGTTTCCTGATGCCGCCGATCTTAAGAGCGCTGCACAGGATCCGCAGAAACACGCAGACAGAGAGCTGACAGATATTTGACAGAGAATCTGCGGCATGGTAGAATGTTTGCGTTGCAAATAAGGTAGCACCGGCGATGGTCGGGGTGTAAGGTAGCACCGAAAAGGAATCCCCCGACATGAGAATCGCCTTACGGCGATGGTCGGGGTGTTGCGACACTAAAGGAAGCACTGACATTTAGAATTGTGCTTCGCACAATGGTCAGTGCGTAGGAACACGATTACTACATAATCGTGTTAATTGCTGACGTGGCACAGTAGGTAGCGCACCGCATTGGTAGTGCGGAGGTCATGGGTTCGATTCCCGTCGTCAGCACGGAAACTGAAAAGTCCCTTTTACGGGGCTTTTCTTACTAAAGAGAGAAATTGGGGGAAGGTATGCGCTACATTATTTCCGCAGACTCCACCTGTGATCTGAGCAGGGAACAGGTTGAGAGCAACAACATCGGGATCATTCCGCTGCATATCGAACTGGGTGGCAAGGAATACCTGGACGGTGTGGATGTTACGCCCGATGATATCTACGCATATGTGGACGCCGGCGGGGATCTGGCTGCTACGGCAGCGGTCAATCCGGACGAGTACGTTACCCGGTTTAAACAGTGGTCCGCGGCGTATGATTTTGTGATCCATATCAACATTTCTGCTGATTTTTCCTCGTGTTATCAGAATGCCAGCCTTGCGGCCAGAGGCTTTGACAATGTCTATGTCGTGGATTCGAGGAACCTCTCCACGGGACACGGGCTTGTTGTGATGGAAGCCTGCCGTCTGGCAGAAGAAGGCCTTGCGCCGAAAGAGATCGTCGAAAAACTGAACGAACTGACCGGACGTGTGGAGGCCAGCTTCATTGTGGAGCACCTTTCCTACCTGCGCAAAGGCGGAAGATGTTCTTCGATCGCCGCACTCGGCGCCAATATGCTTAAACTCCGGCCCTGCATCGAAGTCAGAGACGGGAAGATGGCTGTCGGCAAAAAATACCGCGGCAATTTCGATAAATGTCTGCAGGCATATATTCACGACAAGATCGCAGGCAGGACCGATCTGGATCTTAGGAGGATCTTCATCACGCATTCCAAGTTGCCCGATAAAACCCTGCAGCTGGCTGCACAAACCGTCAGGGAACTGCAGTCGTTTTCGGAAGTCTGCGATACGGACGCAAGCTGCACGGTCTGCACGCACTGCGGACCGGGAACGATCGGCGTTCTCTTTATCCGGAAGTAGCTGCAGACAACGCGCCGGCACTGCCGGATGTGATTCGCTAATAGGAGGCCAAGTATGCAATACAATCTCAATGTCAGTGAAGAAACCGCTCTGGAACTGTTTCATGGTCAGGTGATGACGGAAAAAGCCGATGTGCTCACCAATGTGCAGTGGCAGATCCGTTCCGCACAGGAGGAACTCGAAGAGGCCGATCTTGCAAGGACGGCTTTTCTGCGCGCGCTGATCGAGATGCTTGGCAGATTTGAGAAAAAGATCGATAAAACACCGCTGTTTGAGGCACCCAAAGACTGGTGGGCTTTCTCCTTTGAGATCGCTTCGACGGCGATCACACTGAATCTGGAACACTATACGTCTGCGGAATTCAACGCGGAACGTGAGATCGAAGATTCCGAGGTGGATGTTACGATGCCGCTCCTGTCCGTAAAGGCGGAAATGCTTACGGTTGAGGAATTCGCAAGCCGCAACCAGGTACTTCCGGTAACGGTCAGACAGTGGATCAGAAGAGGAAAACTCCGTACGGCTGTCAAGATGGGAGCGGAGTGGCGCATCCCGGAACTGACGGAGATCCCGATGCGCGGATACCGCGGCGCCAGATACGAGTGGGACGATGCGCTCAGCGGACTGAACGAGGAATATGCCTATATCAATGATTACCGTTCGGCCGAGTTCTCACAGGATGAAGCGGATAAGAATCTGTATCATATTGATTTTGCCTACGGTGACAAAACCATGCGCATCAACTGCAATACCAAGGGCAGGGAGCAGCTGGAACTGATGCTGATCTCGAACCCCATGGTCAGCTATGTGTCGGATTCCTTCGGCATTTTTGCATAGTGCCGCCCTGAAACATTTATGGCAAAGACAAATCGCAACACGATCGAATACCGTTACTATGACATGCCGCCGAATGAGCCTGTTCTCGCGCTGATCGGAGACGGCTGGAAGCGCAGGTACGGGGACGGTATACCCTATCTTCATTTTCACAATATTCTCGAGATCGGAATGTGCCACTACGGAAAAGGCACGCTTGTTTACGATGTGATGGAGGAAGCGCTTGTCGAAAGACGTTATAAGGACGGTGCGCTCTCGATCATTCCGCATAATGTCCCGCACACGACCAACAGCGCGCAGGACTCGGT
>JAGCXZ010000238.1 GCA_017961065.1 Lachnospiraceae bacterium | reverse complement strand
GAGAGCGTGCAGCAGGGGATGCTGAAACTGCTCGAGGGCGCGGAAGTGGAGGTGCCGGTCGGTGCAAACTCCAAAAACGCCATGGTCCCGCTTACCACGATCAACTCCAGAAACATTCTGTTCCTCTGCGGCGGCGCGTGTCCCGATCTGGACGAGATCATCAAGCAGCGCCTGAGAAAACAGACATCCATCGGATTTAACGCGGAGCTGAAGGATTCTCTGGACAAGCGGAAGGACATCCTGATGGAGGTAACCGTGGAGGATGTCAAGAAATTCGGGATGATCCCCGAATTTGTCGGCCGTATGCCGATCATATTCGCGATGCAGGGCCTGACGGAAGAGATGCTGGTGGAGATCCTGACTGAACCAAAGAATGCGATCATCAAGCAGTACCAGAAGCTGCTGTCCCTGGACGAAGTGGATCTGCATTTTACGGAGGACGCGCTCAAAGAAGTCGCAAAAAAGGCGATGGAGCGCGATACGGGCGCAAGAGCCTTACGTTCCATCATTGAGGAACTCATGCTGGATATCATGTATGAGATCCCTAAGGACGAGAACATAGGCAGGGTCACGATCACATCAGACTATATCCTCGGAACCGGCGGACCGGTGATCGAAACGCGCGGCACGACACCGGAACTCCCGGAATCAACCGCCATATAAGAAAAATACGTGAAACAAAGAACCGGAATCACGAGAGGACGAACATATGAAGTATTGTGAAAAGTGTCAGGAAGAAAGAGGAGATCAGCTTGTCTTCTGTCACAAGTGCGGAACAAAGCTTGTAGAGAAGGGCGATGACGGGATCATCTGTCCGCAGTGCGGAAAGCACTTAAGAGCAGGTCTCAGATTCTGTATCGCCTGCGGATGTGCGCTGTCAACACAGCCGCAGCCGATGCCGCCATATCCCGAGCCGCCCCGGCCGCAGCCGATGCCGCCAATACCTGAGCCGCCCCGGCCGGATGGGCCGCGGAAGAAAAAGAGCGGGGCCGTCATGGCGCTTCTGATCAGCGGTGTGGTTGTGGCCGCGATCATACTGTTTGCAGCCGGATTCCTGCTGACGGAGTATTTTGCGTTCGACACAACGCCAAAGGAACTCTATCAAAAGTACTTTAAGGGCGAAGAGACCGTGTCGGAACTGTCCGATCCGGAGGAGGAAGAAGCGGAAGACAGGGAGTTTCCTGCCGAACCGGAAGCGGAAGAAGCAGTACCTGCCGAGCCGGAGCCTACACCCGAACCTACGCCGGAACCTACGCCGGAACCGACACCGGAACCCACACCCACACCGGTCGTGTTTGAACCCTGGGATCTGAACATGAACAGGGAGCAGGATTCGATCGATGAGTGGGCGAATGCCAGCAAGAAGAACCAGAAGCGTTATAAGAAAAACGATTACGGCGATGTCACGATTTACACGCAGGACGGCACCCCGGTCATCATCGATGTCAGCGAGGGGGTTAACGGCTGGAAGTACAACCGCAAGTATATCGGCGTGGATATTTACTATGTGGAACTTGATGACGGATATCAGGTCGTGCAACGCTTCTATTTTGAAGGAAAAAGGTTGTTCCGCGTTGTCGACGGAGACGGTTATGTACACGAATATGCGGATCCCGACTGGGAGGAAATGAACGAACTCGGAGAAAGACTTAGGGAAGAGCGGGAAGAGATCCTGAAAGAATATTCGTGGAGGTAGTGATAATAAGGCTTTACAAGATGACACAAAAACGATATGATGTAACATACGGAGATACTATGTCAACCACAAGACAGAAAGGGGATAGGTTATGAGTTTAGCGTTAGTCATTATTCTGTTCATCATTTTAACGGTTGATTTTCTGATCGCTTTATTCGGGAACATCTGTCCGCATGCGGAATGTAAGGACAGAGAAAAGATCGTGCGCCTGTTACAGCGTTATGCCGTGATCTTCGGCGGCTATGCTGCAGTCGGCTTGATCGCATATTGCTGCGGCAAGTATTATCCCAGCATGGAATACATCGGCGGCCTTCTGCTGGATCCGATCTTCCGTTATTCGATCAGCTTACTGGATCGTTTAAAGGTTCTGATGATCAGACCGAAGAGAGAAGAGTGCAGAGCTGACAAGGCCGATAAGGCGGAAAAGGCAGAAGAGGCAACGGCAAAGAGTGAGGAGAAGGCTCCCGCCGTTAAGCGTGTGGTTCCTGCCAAGGCAGCTCCCGTCAAGTAAGCAGACCCGATCATGATCGAGATCGAGCCGGCCGCAAAAGCACCGGTTGAAAAGCCCAAGGCGAAACCCCGTGCACGTAAAGCAACGAAAGCATGAGTTTTTATTCCGTAACATTTTTGATCTTTATGGTGGCAGTATTCATGTTCTATTGGATACTGCCACATCAATACAGGTGGGTCGCACTGCTTGCGGCGAACGTAATCTTTTACGCAAGTTTTGAGGCCCGTTTTCTTTTGCTGATACTGTTACTGACGATAGTATCTTATTTTTGTGCATTGGGCCTTGAGAGAAAAGGGAAGGGCGCCGGTGCACTTTTTGCTGTCCCGATCCTTTTGATCGTACTTTCCCTGGCTGTCTTCAAATATACCGGTTTTGCGCTGAACAGCGTGCAGAAGATCCTGGACTGCTTTGCGATCCCCTTTACGGCACCGGTGATCAGACTGCTGCAGCCGGTCGGCGTTTCCTTCTTTTCGTTCCAGATGATCGGTTATCTGGCGGATGTTTACAGGGGAAAGACAAGAGCATGCAGGCATTTTGGCAAATATGCGGTCTTTGTATCGTTTTTCGCAACCATCACGTCCGGACCGATCGAGCGCGCGGGTCACTTCCTGCCGCAGCTGGAGGAAAAGCGTGATTTTCAATATGAAGATGCCGCCTGCGGCGCCACGCTCCTGTTGATCGGTCTGTTCAAAAAGATCGTGATCGCGGACGTTGTCGCAAAGTATGTGGACAATGTATACAACAACCTTCACGGAAGCGGCGGCGCGTCTGTCCTTGCGGCGACCCTGCTGTTTGCCCTGTAGATTTACTGTGAATTTTCCGGATATTCCGACATGGCGGTCGGACTGGCAAAGCTGCTTGGTATCGATCTGATCCAAAACTTCAAACAACCGTATTTTGCGCGTTCGATCAAGGGATTCTGGGCATCCTGGCATATTTCCCTGTCCACGTGGCTTAAGGATTATATCTATATCCCGCTTGGCGGAAACCGTAAGGGTGCGCTTAGAAGAAGCCTGAACCTGCTCATTACATTCCTTGTCAGCGGTCTCTGGCACGGTGCCAGCTGGACCTATGTCGTATGGGGCGGCGTTCACGGCGTGGCGCAGATCGTGGAGAACGCGGTTTATTCAAAGACGGATGCCTGCAAGCCGCCGGTGGGCGCAAAAGACGGTTTGGCAAAACCTGCGGTCATCTTTTGCCAGCACGTGATCACGCTGTTCGTGATCTGCCTGGCGTGGGTATTCTTCCGCGCAAACAGTATCTCGGATGCGTTCTACGCGCTGACGCATCAGGTCACGGGCCTGTCAGTTACGGCAACGCTTCAGGCACTTGGCATGACGTGGCTTGCGGCGGGAAAGGTCTGCTTTCTGGCTTTGCTTTTGTGGATCTATGATCTCCTTGCAACAAAGGGCGACCCGATCCTTGCCCTGCGCACGAAAAAGTGGCCTCTGCGCTGGGGACTGTACATAATCCTGGGTGTCTCTGTGATCGTTCTCAGGCTTCACAACGGCGCCGACGCAAGCTTCATATACTTCCAGTTCTGACAAGCGAGCCAGGACACGGTACGCACAGATGCGAAGTGAACTTGTTCAACTGAGCATTCGTGCGGGGCGGGGCATATCCCGCGACCAGCGGGATGAGAAATGCGAAGCATTTCGAATTGGCTCGCGAACAACGATTATGAAGAAATTTATCATAAAACTCCTGGCTTTTGCGCTGGTACTGACCGCGATCCTTGCACCGGTCAATATGATCATTGACCCGTACAACATCTTTCACTACGACGATCCGGTCGACAACGGCGTGGAACCGAACAAAAACTTCATAAAGACAAAGTACATCCTTCACAACCAGGATAAATTCGACTCCCTGGTATTCGGTTCCTCCAGGGCAGGATTTCTGGATGTATCCACGATCCCGGACGGCAGATATTATGATATGTGCTATTCGGAGGGGGTGCCGGCGGAACATGTCAACACACTGAAGGTGCTGATCAAGGGCGGCTTTGTGCCGAAGAATGTTCTGGTCCTTGTTGATGATATTTCCTGCTTTGTGGATCCTGCCATGCATGAAAACATGCTCTACAGGGTTCCCTATCCCACGGGCGGTCCCATCTCGTGGGTTCAGTTCTATGCTAAATACTGCGATCTGATCACGACATTTGATTCGCTCTCGGTCATGAAGGAATACCGGGAAACGAAGACCCCGGATCCTGATTTTGCGGCGCGTTTCCGCGAAACGGGAACCGAACGGCTCGACAAACCGTCGACGTTTGACGGAACCGACGGACAGGGACATGAGATGCCGGGATATGCGGCTGATTACTACTCACTCAGGCTTCCCGAAGCAGTCGATGATATGCGCGAACTGGCTGATCTGTGCAATGAGCACGGCATCAGCCTGAAGGTCGTCACCAACCCACTCTACCATAAAACCTATGAGGTGGCCTGTGAGAACGGATACCTGGAATATCTGTACGAACTGGCGGGTGTCTGTGATTTTGTGAATTTCTCCAGCATTTCCAATGTGACGACGACCTGTTCCAATTACTATGAGACATCACATTTTACGCCCTATGTCGGCTGGGCGATGATCGAGATCGCATACAACGGATATGAGGACGAGGTCCTGCGGGAACAGGGCTTCGGCTATCAGGTCAATGCCGGGAACCGGGACGAATTCATCCGGCTCCTGAAGGACCAGCTCAAATAAAAAATGGAGTTTTCAGGCATAATATGGTAATATGCATAGGAAAAAGATATGCTTGAAACGGAACTTCTTAACAAGTAGGAGGAAACAAAAATGATATGCAAAAACTGTGGAGCGGAGATCAGAGATAGCGCCAAATTCTGTGAAAGCTGCGGCTCACGAATTGAGCCCGCTGCGGAGAAGGTTGAGGAAACCGCGGACGAGACAGTCGTAGAATCCGTTACGGAGGAAGCGGAAGAGAGCGTTGAGGAAGAGGTTGAAAGACCTTATGCGGAGATCGTGGACGATACGGAAGATACGGGAGCTCAGTGGGACGATAGTCCGGCACCGGGCGGCATGATCGGTTTTTCCATCGCGTCGCTGGTTCTGGGTATCTTATCCATCTGCTGCTGCTGTGCCTGGACGATTTCCCTGGTTTTTGCGGTAGTGGCGATCGTTCTCGGCATAATCGCATTGGTTAAGAACTACAGCGGGAAGGGAATGGCCATTGCCGGTATTGTCGTTGCCGTAGTCGGTGTGCTCATCGCACTGATCGCATTACTGACTTCGACTGTCCTGTCGAGTGCGTTTGAAAACATAAGATACGGTATTTTAGACCTGATGAATGAACTCAGCTACTAGGATCGGTACAATTGCAAGGAAAGGATCGACCTGGTGTATCATCGGTTGGATCGGCCTGTGTCTGATCATGACAGCGCTCTGTTTCTTAAGGAACGGCTGTTTTGACGGCCTTCTTACAGGTAAACTGTGTGCGTTCCGGGAAGCAACGGGTCTGTACTGCCCGGGTTGTGGCGCAACCAGAGCCTGTTTTGCGCTTGCAAAGGGTCAGATATTCCGGAGTTTCCTGCTGCACCCCATGCCGGTGGTACTGTTGGTCTTCTATGTGACCGGCCTGATCACCTTCAGCATCCGCGTGATCGGGAAAAAAGTTCCCGACAGATTATGGTTTTACAGACGGATTGAGATCCTGCTGTTTACCGTTCTGGGACTGATGATCGTACAGTGGGGGATCAAGATCGTTTTCCAATGCGTATACCATCGCGACTGGTTTGCCATGATCGAAAAAATGCAATAAAAATGCTTGCTTTTAAGGGCTTAAGCAAATACAATAAAGAAGTGACAGAGTTTATGCTTTGTTGGATCTTTAAACCAAGGAGGAGATAGATATGTTTTGTAGAAAATGCGGCGCACAGATCGGTGACGGAGAGAAGTTCTGTACTTCCTGCGGCGCTCCCGTAGAAGACGGAGCTGCTGCTCAGGCAGCACCCCAGCAGGCAGCTCCCCAGCAGGCAGCTCCTGCAGCAGAGGAGAATTACTCATATGATTATGATTATTCCGCTGCACAGAATCCTTATGGTGCACAGAGTGCTTATGCAGCACAGCCTGCAGGCTCCGGTCCTTATGCTATGTGGGGCCTGATCCTGGGCATTTTTGCGATAGTTGCCGGTATCCTGGGCGCGATCCTGTTCGGTTTCATCCCTGCCTTTATCGCTCTGGCAGCAGGCATTGTAGGTATTATCTTCAGCATTAAGGCCAGAAAAGACAGCGGAGACAAAGAGGGTGTCGGCGGACTTGTCTGCAGCATCATCGGCGTTGTATTTGCCGCAATCTTTGCGATCGGTTGCTCTTTCTGCAGCTGCGGATACGGAAAATGGGGATGTATCGGCGGAAGCTGCAAGGCTAAAAATGATGTACAAGACACGACGGAGCAGATCAATAACCTTCTCCAGGATCTGGACGGCCTTGATCTGGACGATCTCTACTAGGATCTGTCATTTATGTATCCCGAGATATCAATCGGTAATTACATAACAATTCCCACTTACGGTATGCTCTTTCTGATAGGGTATACCGTAAGTGTGTTTTTGATGATGCGCGGTTCCAAAAGATACGGCATCTGCAAAAACGACATTCTCTATGCTTCGCTGTATGCCGCGATCGGCATCGGCATCGGGGCCAAGGCGGCCTATTTCCTATCCAAGATCCCGCGTATCATTATGAATCCGGACGCTTTCATCGAGCTGTTCAGGCTTGATTACAAGGTCGCGCTCACCTACCTGTTCGGCGGACTCACCTTTTACGGCGGTTTGCTTGGCGCCATACTCGGTGTATTTATCTACTGCAGGCAATACCGGATCGACCGTATGCAGATATTGAATTACGCCGCGATCTATTTCCCGTTCATCCATATGTTTGGCCGGGTCGGCTGTTTCTTAGCGGGCTGCTGCTACGGAAAGGAGTACCACGGACCTTTTGCGGCTCATTTTCCGTACAATTCCAACACACCGGAACTCAGCGAGGTTCCCAGGATCCCCGTCCAGCTCATGGAAGCGGGGGTCAATCTGCTGATCTTCCTCATCCTGCTGGTCCTGTCATCCCGGCTGATCAAAAAGCAGGTCAAAAAGAACCTGCAGATCTATCTGCTGCTGTATTCTTTTGCGCGGTTTTTCCTGGAATACTTAAGAGGTGATCTTGACAGAGGGCAGTACAGGCTGTTTTCCACATCGCAATGGATCAGCCTGATCGTCCTGCTCGTCGTCAT
>JAGCXZ010000023.1 GCA_017961065.1 Lachnospiraceae bacterium | reverse complement strand
CAGGTCAACCATCAGCATATGCAGCACCTCCCATACGTTTATTTGTGATACGGTTCGTGATTGATGATCCGGTATCCGCGATAGATCTGTTCTAATAGAATGACCCGCATCAGTTGATGCGGGAATGTCATCTTGGAAAAACTGAGTCCCAGATCGGCACGTTCCAAAACGGATCCGCTAAGGCCGAGAGAACCGCCGATCACAAACTGGATGTCGGAAACACCGGATACGGCAAGCGAACCGATCTTTTCGGCAAACGCGACCGAATCAAGCATCGTTCCGTCTATACGGAGCGCGATCACATAGGCCTTGTCACGGATCAGCTTCAGCAGGCGTTCACCCTCTTTTGCCTTTACGATCTCACATTCCGCCGCACTTAAGTTCTCGGCCGCTTTTTCATCGGCTGTTTCCACGATCTTTAAGCGGCAGTATTTTGACAATCGCTTTTCGTATTCCGCGATCGCGTCCTTTAAGAACGGCTCTTTGATTTTCCCGACACAAAGGATCTCAATGTTCATATATCTGTGTGTAAAGCGTCTCGAGCAGATTCTCCAGTCGCGCCGCGTCAAGCTGCGGGAACTCTTTCTTAAGCTCCTCTTTCATAAATTCGTTCCTGGCAAAGTATTTCAGTTCCTCCTCCATCGAAGGATCCGTAACGCCACCGGCTTCATCGATATCTGCGGCACTGTATTTTGCGGTAAACGCGGACAGGATCTCTTCATCTTCCTGCTCTTCCTCTTTGGAAGCCGCTTCGCACCTGCGCGCATCCAGGAAGGAACGGATGCCCATGCAGAAGAAGAATGCAAACAGCACGGTCAGTGTCACGATACTGATCACGCGGATGTTTTCCGTCAGTGTGATCGGAATGAAACCGAGCATGTAGAGGATCACAGCAACAAGTCCCAGTCCGCCGACAAGCGTAAGCGCATAGCCGGAAGATTTGTAATCCTCCTTCTTATCCTTTGCCTTTTTGTAGGAGACGATCTGACGGATCTCCTCATTCTGCGCTTCGATCTCCTGCGCGTTCTCACGCAGTTTTTCCTCGAGTTCGAGTTTACGCGCGAGCAGTTCCTGCTTTTCTTCCAGTTCCTGCTCCTTTTCCATCGCTTCGATCTCTTCGAGCGTGGCAACAAGCGTTGCGCCGCAATCCGCGCAGACTGTCACCCCGTCCCTGTATTCGTATTTACAATTCGGACACCACGGCATAGCATACCTCCGGTTCTATTTGCTCAAATATGCATCAATTCCTTTTGCTGCAGTTTTGCCGGCTCCCATCGCGAGGATCACGGTAGCCGCGCCGGTTACCGCATCACCGCCGGCATAAACACCGGTCTTGGATGTGGCGCCGTCTTCTTCCCGTACAACGATCCCGAGACGTTTGTTGATCTCAAGGCCTTCCGTTGTGGAAGAGATCAGCGGGTTCGGTGATGTTCCGAGAGACATGATCACCGTATCCAATTCCATCGTGAATTCGGAGCCTTCGATCTCAACGGGCCTGCGTCTGCCGGATGCATCGGGCTCGCCGAGTTCCATGCGCACGCACTTCATGCCGCATACCAATCCCTGCTCATCCACAAGGATCTCCGTGGGATTCGTAAGAAGTTCAAAGTTGATGCCTTCTTCCTTGGCATGGTGGACTTCCTCCACTCTGGCCGGGAGTTCTGCCTCGCTCCTTCTGTAGACGATGCTGACTTCTGCACCGAGCCTTAACGCGGTCCTTGCCGCATCCATAGCCACATTACCGCCGCCGACCACGGCAACCTTCTTACCGGGGTTGATCGGCGTATCATAATCCTCCTCAAAAGCTTTCATGAGATTGCTTCTGGTCAGGTATTCGTTCGCGGAATAAACGCCGTTTGCGGTCTCGCCCGGAATCCCCATGAACTTGGGAAGTCCGGCGCCGGAACCGATGAATACGGCTTCGAAACCTTCGTCATTGATCAGTTCGTCGATCGTTACGGATTTGCCGACTACCACATTCGTTTCGATCTTAACGCCAAGCGCCTTTAAGTTATCGATCTCTGCGGCAACGACTTTCTGCTTGGGAAGACGGAATTCCGGGATCCCGTATACCAGCACGCCGCCCGCTTCGTGCAGCGCTTCAAAGATCGTAACGTCATAACCCTTCTTTGCCAGATCTCCCGCACAGGTCAGACCGGAAGGACCGCTTCCGATCACAGCCACCTTATGCGGCAGTTTTTCGGCTGCAGGCTGCGGCTTGATGTTGTTCTCCCTGGCCCAGTCCGCAACAAAACGTTCGAGTTTGCCGATCGAAACGCTCTCGCCTTTGACACCGCGGATGCACTTTCCTTCGCACTGGCTCTCCTGCGGGCAGACACGTCCGCAGACTGCCGGAAGCGCGCTGGATTCACCGATGATCGCAGACGCTTTGGCAAAATCACCCGCCTTGACTTCCTGTATGAAAGCCGGGATGTCGATCGATACGGGACATCCCTGCACGCACTGCGGATTCTTGCAGTTTAAGCATCTCGTTGCTTCCTGCAGGGCTTCCTCTTCGTT
>JAGCXZ010000237.1 GCA_017961065.1 Lachnospiraceae bacterium | reverse complement strand
CGTCGCTGATCATCTATGCGCCGGTACGTGTGATCGGCAACAAGACTATCGTGACGAACGTCGATCAGACGGACACGATCTATGAAGGCATGGACAAGCAGATGACTTTTGAGCAGTCCTTAAGAAGCCGGGAGTTTGAGCCGGATGCGCCTAACTACACACCGAGGATCTCGGGCATCATGCATGTGGAGAACAACACCTACAATTATGCGATGTCGATCTTAAAATCAAATCAGGGAGATCCGTCCTCCTGCAACCGGTTCACATTTGCCTACGAGAATCCGAAAGCCGGAGAAGGCAGGTTCATTCATACTTACATGGGTGACGGCAATCCGCTTCCGAGTTTTGAAGGAGAGCCGGAGCTGATCGGGCTGAGCGGTGATATCGATACATTTACGGACGCGATCTGGAAGGCGCTCAATGAGGATAATAAGGTTTCGCTGTTCGTGCGGTATATTGAGATCGAAACCGGAAAGTATGAGACGCGGATCGTGAACAAGAATGTTTGATCAGTCTATGCGGTTTTGAAAGGATTCAGGCGGCTCTGAAAAAACATTCAAACAGATATTTTGCAATGAAAACGGAGGGAAATATGAAGGAATTCGAATTGAAGTACGGGATCAACCCGAATCAGAAACCTGCCAAGATCTACATTGAGAGCGGAGAGGATCTGCCGATCACGATCTTAAACGGCAGACCGGGCTATATCAACTTTATGGATGCGTTCAACGGCTGGCAGCTTGTGAAGGAACTCAAGGAGGCAACGGGATATCCGGCAGCCACTTCCTTTAAGCATGTAAGCCCCGCAGGTGCAGCGATCGGCAAGCCGCTGTCCGATACACTTAAGAAGATCTATTTTGTGGATGATCTGGGCGAACTGTCACCGATCGCGTGTGCGTACGCACGGGCAAGAGGCGCTGACAGAATGTCTTCTTTCGGTGATTTTATCTCCTTATCCGATGTCTGTGATGGCAGCTGCGCGAAGATGATCCAGCGTGAGGTTTCGGACGGGATCATCGCGCCCGGATATGAGCCGGAGGCGCTTGAGATCTTAAAGACCAAAAAGAAAGGCAACTATGCGATCATTCAGATCGATGAGAATTATGTGCCGGCGCCGATCGAGCATAAGCAGATCTTCGGCATCACTTTTGAACAGGGCAGAAATGACCTCAAAGTGGACGAGTCGCTGCTTGCAAATATCGTGACAAAGAATAAGGACCTTCCGCAGGAAGCAAAGCATGATCTGCTGATCTCCCTGATCACGTTAAAATACACGCAGAGTAATTCCGTCTGCTATGTCAAGGACGGACAGGCGATCGGTATCGGCGCGGGTCAGCAGTCCAGAGTGCACTGCGTTCGTCTTGCGGGACAGAAGGCCGACAACTGGCTGCTGCGTCAGAGCCCGAAGGTTATGGAACTGCAGTTTGTGGACGACATCAAGCGCGCGGACAGGGACAACGCGATCGACAACTACATCGGTGAGGCGTTCATGGATGTGCTGGCTGAAGGCGCATGGCAGAAACTCTTCAAAGTAAAGCCCACGATCTATACGAATGAGGAAAAGCGGATCTGGCTCGATCAGATGAGCGGCGTATCGCTCGGCTCCGATGCCTTCTTCCCGTTCCCGGATTCGATTGAAAGAGGACATCGTTCTGGTGTACAATATATCGTGCAGCCGGGCGGATCGGTTAGGGATGACCTTGTGATCGAGTGCTGCGACAAATACAACATGGTGATGGTGAACAATGGCGTGAGATTGTTCCATCATTGAGTTTATCCGAATCCCGACAAAGCCACGCTTCCCCGCTCGCGGACTGTTTAAACGCTCTCTCGGAAGGGGGTTTGCCCGGATTCGGAAATAATCATAAAGAGAATGACAATGAAGAACCAACTGACCACTAACAAGTACTTCCTTTATGCGACGGAATTTTTCGCGGGCATGAGTGTCATGGCAGTGGAACTGGGGGCGTCAAGATTGTTGGCGCCCTATTTTTCCTCTTCGCAGATCGTCTGGACGATCATCATCGGGACGATCATGATCGCCATGGCGCTTGGCAATATCTATGGCGGAAAATGCGCGGATAAGAATCCGGATCCGAAGAAACTGTACGGAAGGATCGCGATCGCGGCGATCTGGATCGCACTGATCCCGCTTCTGGGAAAGTATGTGATCCTCGGGATCTCCGGACTGCTGATCCTTACGATTTCGAGCGGTTTTCTGATCGTTGCGGCTTTCATCGCCTGCATGGTGATCTTCGTGGTCCCGCTGTTTCTGCTGGGAACCGTGACCCCTTCCCTGGCACGCTATACGATGGATTCGGTGGATGATTCCGGCCGGATCGTCGGAACGCTTGGCGCATATAATACGATCGGCAGCATTATCGGAACGTTCCTGCCGACGTTTGTGACGATCCCAAGTGTCGGGACCAGCATCACCTTTCTGATCTTTGCGGCGATCCTGCTGCTGATCAGCATCCTGTACTTTGTAACGACGAAACAGAAGAGTATCAGGTGCGTTGTCGGCCTGATCGTTCTGATCATCACAACGATCTTTGGCGCAAAAGACAGTTTTGCTTTCTGGGAAGATAACCTTTTGTATGAAGGCGAATCGGTCTATAATTACCTGCAGGTAAAGGATAATCCCAACAGCGTGGTGCTTTCGACGAACGTGTTGTTCGGTGTACAGTCGATCCTGATGAAGGACGCGGAGCTGACGGGCATGTACTATGACTATGCTATGGCAGCGCCTCTGATGGCGCGTGTTCCGGAAAAGGAGGCGCCGAAGATGCTGGTGCTCGGCATGGGTACCGGAACCTATGCCAAACAGTGCCGGAAGTATTTTCCGAATATGCAGACGACAGGCGTTGAGATCGATGAGAAGATCACGGATCTGGCCGGGACTTATTTTGAACTGCCGGATGACATCCCTGTTGTGACTTACGACGGCAGAGCTTACCTGAATGCGGATCAGGAACGATATGATGTGATCCTCGTTGATGCGTATCAGGACATCACGATCCCGTTTCAGATGTCAGGCGTTGAGTTTTTCAAACTGGTAGCCGAACACCTGACACCGGACGGCGTCATGGTCGTCAATATGAACATGCAGACAGACGAACCCGACAACATCTGCGACTATTTAGAGGATACGATCGCATCGGTATTTCCTTATGTCTATACCGTGGATGTCGCCGGCAATACCAACTGTGAACTGTTTGCATCCGCCGATCCGAAAATGACGGAAACCTGTGAAACGCAAACCGCGCAGATGGAAGAGAATGCGTTGAAATCATTCATGCAGAACCGTGTATTCGGAAATCTCGTTGCATATGAAGGCGGCGACCGGATCCTGACAGATGATAAAGCACCCGTCGAACTGCTCGGCATCCAGGTGATCGACTCGATCATTCAAAGAGAGGTTGTCTACTATCAGGATGCTTTCCGCGAGAAGGGTCTGGACTTGTTTTTTGACGGGAATGTGTTATAATTCAGATAAGTGGTAGCGATACCTCTTGGTCATAGCTTAAAAAACCGCTCGACGTGTGAGGCCGGAGCGGTTTTTTATTTGCCTACTTTTTACAAATCTTGTAGACAAGTCCTATAACTTCCACAATCAGCAAACATAAAGTGAATACTTCCTGTATGGTCATAGTCCTGCCCCTTTCCTCTGAATTCCAAGAGGAAACCGCTACCACCGTTAATATTTTATCACCGTCTTCGAAATAACACAATGTGTTTATGATTGATACATATAATGATATGATCGGAAATTTTATGTTAATTAATGTGATTATCCTTCCCGATCAGGAGAAACCGCTCCCGCCGCAGCACGGATCCGGATCGTGCAACAATAAAACAGCCCCGAAAATCGGGGCTGCCTTACTTTGGTTTATTGGAGGGAGGATGTGGGTTGCCCCACATGTTTATGAAAAAGAAATTCTTGTAATCTATTTTATAGTGTCATATTACAATCTGATTATGACAAAACAATGTGGAAAGTATGAACTTTATGTTAACATTTATAAACAGTTGTTCAAATTCCTTCATAAACACTTCACGAATCAGCGCTTAACCGTATTATCAAACCGTTCATTTTTTGATATACTGTGTGCATGACCTACGCGAATATCATCGTCAATATCTCACATGAGAATTTGGATAAATCATTTCAGTATAAAGTACCCTCGCAGCTGGAGGGTACTGTTTCTGTGGGCGATTATGTCAGTATCCCGTTTGGCAGGGGCAACCGTATCATCAACGGGTATGTTTTGGAACTGACAGATCAGCCGGCATTTGATCCCAACAAACAGAAAGCGATCATAGAGATCGTCAAGGACGCAGACCTTGTGGAATCCAAGCTCTTAAAGCTGGCAGCCTGGATGAAAGCAGAATACGGCTCCACGATGATCACGGCACTAAAGACCGTTCTCCCGATCAAGAAGAACGTGAAAAAGCAGGAGAAAAAGCGGATCGTGCTCGCCGTCCCGACAGAGGAGGCTTATGACAGCCTCCGGACGTTTGAGAAAAAGCATCAGACGGCAAGGGCGCGTATCCTGCGGGAACTGATCGCAGAGCGTTCGCTGGATTACCGCCTGGTCACATCCAAGTTAAACATTTCACCCGCAACGCTTCGCCTGCTCAGCGAGCAGGGGATCCTCCGGATCGAAAGCGAGAGGGTTTACCGGAACGCCTATCATGAAACAGGGGAGGAGGCATCGGAGAACGGTGCGCCTTCATACGCAAAACCCGTGCTCAATCCGGAGCAAAAGCAGATCGCGGATGCGATCATCGAAGATCTGAAGGCAGGCAGTCACAAGTCCTATCTGATCCGCGGCATCACGGGGAGCGGCAAGACGGAAGTCTATATGGAGATCATCGAAGAGGTGATCAGAGGCGGCCGGCAGGCGATCGTGCTGATCCCTGAAATCGCGCTGACCTATCAGACCGTGCTCCGTTTCTACAAGCGGTTTGGTGACCGCGTTTCAACGCTGCATTCAAAGCTCTCGGAAGGGGAGCGTTATGACCAGTTTGAGCGCGCCAGGAAAGGCGAGATCGATGTGATGATCGGACCGCGCTCGGCGCTCTTTACACCGTTTGCAAATCTCGGCCTGATCGTGATCGATGAAGAACACGAGGGCACTTACAAGAGTGACTCGATGCCAAAATACCATGCCGCGGAAGTGGCAATGAAGCTTGCTTCCCTGCACGGCGCGTCCCTGATCCTGGGTTCGGCGACGCCTTCCGTATCCTCATACTATGAGGCACTGCACGGTACACACCGGCTGTTTACACTTGATAAGCGTGCAAAGGAAGCCGTGCTCCCGGATGTTGAGATCACGGACTTAAGAGAAGAACTAAAGAGCGGCAATCGGTCGATCTTTGGCAGAAGTCTGCGGGATAAGATCGCAGAGAGACTTGAGAAGGAAGAGCAGATCATGCTGTTCCTAAACCGCAGGGGGTACGCGGGGTTTGTATCCTGCAGATCCTGCGGGCATGTGATGAAGTGTCCGCACTGCGATGTTTCGCTATCGGAACATTCCGGGAACAAACTGGTCTGCCATTATTGCGGCTATGAGCGCCCCGCTGTCAGTGAATGCCCGGAATGTCATTCAAAGATGATCGGCGGGATGCGGGCCGGCACCCAGCAGATCGAGCAGCAGATCAAAAAGATCTTTCCGCAGGCAAGAGTCCTTCGTATGGATGCCGACACCACAAAGACGAAAGACAGCTACGAGCAGATTCTGAGTTCGTTTGCAAACCGCGAGGCGGATATTCTCGTCGGCACGCAGATGATCGTGAAGGGCCATGATTTTCCCTACGTTACACTTGTCGGGATCCTGGCTGCCGATCTCTCCCTCTATGCAACCGACTATCGGTCGAGTGAGCGCACATTCCAGCTTCTGACGCAGGCAGCAGGCCGTGCGGGCAGAGGGGAACGGAAGGGAGAAGTCGTGATCCAGACGTACAATCCGGAGCACTACAGCATCACCTGCGCGGCTTCCCAGGACTATGAGAGTTTCTACAAAGAGGAGGTCGCCTACCGCGAGCTTCTGCAGTATCCGCCGTGCGCGCATCTGCTTGCGATCCTTGCGGAAAGTCCCGATGAGGAGCTGGCCGCATCCTATGCGCGTCATTTGGCAGACTATCTGAAAAATGATATAATGGGAAACATGATCGGGCCTGCAGATGCAGCGGTCCGTAAAATAAGCGACGTGTTCAGGCAGGTGACCTATATCAAGTCACAGGACGCATCCGAACTGCACCGTATCAAAGACAAAGCAGAGCAATACTGTACGGATCATCCGGACGCAAAGATCAGGATCACCTTTGATTTTGACCCGCTGCACGGCTATTGATCTGAAAATAAAACGTTTCCGGTCTGTCCGGCACAGAGTGCGCCGGATGCGGGAGGCGGAAAGTACGGGGGATGAAAAATGGCACTGAGAACGATCCGTGAGATCGGAGATGATGTTCTGAATAAGGTCTGCAAGGAAGTCACGGAGATGACGCCGCGGATCGCAACGCTGATCGATGACATGTTTGAGACCATGTACGAGGCGGACGGCGTGGGACTTGCCGCGCCGCAGGTCGGCATTTTGAAGCGCATCGCGGTGATCGATGTCGGCGAGGATCCGATCGTTCTGATCAATCCGCGGATCGTGGCAACGGACGGCGAGCAGACCGGACAGGAAGGCTGCTTAAGCGTTCCCGGCAAATGCGGAGACGTGACAAGACCGAATTATGTGAAAGTTGTATCGCTCGACCGTGACATGAAGCCGATCGAGATCGAAGGAACGGAACTTCTGGCACGTGCCATGTGTCATGAGATCGACCATCTGGACGGGAAGCTGTTCGTAGACAAGGTGATCGGGGAATTGCGCGTGGTCACCGAGGAAGAGGAAGAGGAGTAAGACCGATGAAGATCGTATTTATGGGAACCCCCGATCTGTCCGTCTGCGTGCTGGATGCGATCGTGCACAGTTCCCATGAAGTCACGGCGGTCGTGACAAGAGAAGATAAACAGAAAGGCAGAGGCCGCGAACTGGCACCGACGCCGGTCAAAGTCTATGCGCAGGAACACGGGATTCCCGTGTATCAGCCCGTGAAAATCAAGGCACCCGAGTCCGTGGAACTCTTAAAGACCCTGGATGCCGATATTTTTGTTGTGGCAGCATACGGCCAGATCCTCTCATCCGAGATCTTATCGATCCCGGAGAAGGGGTGCGTTAACGTACATACCTCGCTTTTGCCCAAATACCGGGGCAGCGCGCCGATCCAGTGGGCGATCATCGAAGGCGAGAAGGAGACGGGCGTGACGATCATGCAGATGGATGAAGGCATGGATACAGGCGATATCCTGTTTACAAAGACCGTTGCGATCGATCAAGACGAAACGGGCGGCAGCCTGTTCGATAAACTCGCCAAAGCGGGAGCGGAGCTGATCGTATCCGCGCTTGATAAGATCGAGGCGGGCGATGTGCATCCCGTGAAGCAGGATGGTGAACTTGCGACCTATACCAAGATGCTTGACAAAGGCCTTGGCAATATTCATTTTACGGACAGTGCCGTACGGATCGAGCGTCTGATCCGGGGCTTGAATCCCTGGCCGAGCACCTATACGTATGTTGACGGCAAGACGCTTAAGATCTGGAAAGCGGAAGCGCTTGATGAAAAGAGCAGCGCAAAGCCCGGCACCGTGATCAGAACCGATGCCTCCGCGCTTTACGTAGGTACCGGAGACGGTGTGTTAAAGATCACGGAAGTGCAGCTGGAAGGCAAGAAGAGGATGCAGACAGGTGACTTTCTGCGCGGGTTTCAGATAGCAGAGGGAGAACCTTTGGGTTGAATGAACGGCAGATCATTCTGGAGACGCTTCTTCTGATCGAAAAGGGAGAAGACTTCAGCAACAGGATCATAAAGGACGTACTGGACAAGTACGGTTATCTTGACAGGCAGCATCGAAGCTTTATGAAGCGTGTCATGGAAGGCTGTGTGGAGCGCAGGATCGAACTCGATTACGTGATCGATCTGTTTTCCAAAACGCCGGCAGACAGGATGAAGCCTGTTATTTTATGCATATTGCGGATGGGCGTTTATCAGCTGCTTTTCATGGACGCGGTACCGGAATCGGCTGTCTGCAACGAGGCGGTCAAACTGGCACAGAAAAAGGGCTTTACATCCCTGAAGGGTTTTGTGAACGGCGTGTTGAGAATCATTGCCAGGAATAAGGATGCCATTGACTATCCGGATGCGGAAAAAGATCCGGTTCTTCACGACTCCGTCATTTATTCGATGCCCCGCGAGCTCGTCCTTCATTTCCGTAAGTACTATCCGGAACAGGCTGAAGCGATCATGCGCTCGTTCTTAAGTGAAAAGCACACGACGGTACGGATCAACACATCAAAGATCAGTGAGGAAGCACTGCAGACAGAACTTGCCGGACAGGCCGAACTGACAAAACTCGACCCTGTTCCCGGACTTGAAAAGCAGGAGAATGCGTACAGCATCAGCGGCTTTGAGAAACTTTCCGAACTGGAGGCCTTCCGGAAGGGATGCCTGCAGGTGCAGGACCAGGCTTCGATGCAGGCTGTGGCGCAGGTTGACTTTCACAAAGGGGATACCGTTCTTGATGTCTGCGCGGCGCCGGGTGGCAAGAGCATGCAGGCAGCAGATATTTTATGTAAACTTGGAGACGGCAAAATCACGGCCTGTGACTTATCGGAGAAGAAGACGGCACTGATAGCGGAAAATACAGAACGGTGCGGTTTTGAAAATGTAACTGTGCGCGTTTCGGACGCAACGGTACGCAGTGAAGATTATGTAAACTACGCAGACGTTCTGATCGCCGATCTGCCATGCTCGGGACTCGGGATCATCGGCAGGAAAGCGGACATCAAATACCGCATGAGCTGCGAACAGATGCAGGAGCTCGTTCTGCTGCAGCAGAAGATCCTGACGACGGTATCCGACTACGTTAAGAGCGGCGGGACTCTTCTGTACGCGACCTGCACGCTGAATCCGGACGAGAACGAGAACCAGGCAGCATGGATCACAAAGAACCTGCCGTTCAGACTGCAGATGCAGCACCAGATCATTCCGGATGCGCACCACGACGGCTTCTACTTCGCCGTTTTCACGAAATGTTGAGCGTTCATACTTGAAATCATGGAAACAGTATTGTGCAGCTGCCTGTATATGCCTTTCCTGAGCCGATTCACGACTGCTTTTAGCGGAGGTGAAATCCAGCGCTTACGAAGACAAGGCGCGAAGGCTCTCCTGAATTTGACACGATTTCGTAGGAATCGTGTCCCAACGCACCTCGTATCGCTGTCAAGCGATTTGCATCGAGGTGCTTCATTTGCGTCGCTGTCGCAGTTAGCGATTAGTTCACCGGAGCGTTAGTCGGGCTCAGGGAAGACATAGAAAGGCAGCAAAACAAAGGAATACACAATTAATCCTGAGAAAGAGCAGATGGAAAAAGAAGACCTGCGATCCCTGGATCACGAACAACTGCATAAGCTGATCACGGACCTTGGCGAGAAAAAATACCGCGCCGACCAGATCTTTCAGTGGCTTCACGTAAAGGGCGCGAACTCCCTTGATGAGATGACAAACGTACCCGCGGCGCTCAAGGACAGGATCCGTCAGACGCATGAGATCCATATGCTGCAGACCGAAAAGGTCTTAAAGAGCGAGATCGATGATACGAGAAAGTATCTGTTTTCCCTGCATGACGGGAATGTGATCGAAAGCGTATTCATGCGCTATGAACACGGGAATTCGGTCTGCATTTCCTCACAGGTCGGCTGCAACATGGGATGCAGGTTCTGCGCTTCCACGATCGACGGCAAGGCAAGGGATTTAAGCGCCGGTGAGATGCTTGCGCAGATCTATATGATCATGCGTGAGACAGGAGAGAAGATCTCCAATGTCGTTGTGATGGGCAGTGGGGAACCTCTGGAGAATTATGTAAACCTATTACAGTTCATCCGCATGCTTACAGACGAGCATGGTCTGCATATCAGCCAGCGTAATCTCACGGTCAGTACCTGCGGCCTTGTTGATAAGATCCGTTCGCTTGCGGATGAGAAGTTTCAGCTGACGCTTGCGATCTCCCTGCATGCCGCAACGGATGAGAAACGGCGTGATCTGATGCCGATCGCAAACCGCTTCGGACTGGATGAACTGATTCCTGCCTGTGCCTATTATTTTGACCAAACCGGGCGCCGGATCACGTTCGAATATGCGTTGATCAAGGGTGAAAATGATTCCGACAGGGATGCCTCAGATCTTTCCGCACTGATCCGGGGCTTAAACTGCCATGTAAACCTGATCCCGGTAAACCCCGTTACGGAGAGAAACTATCAGCAACCGTACAAAACAGCCGTGCTTGCGTTCAAAAATAAACTTGAAAAAAATCATATAAATGTTACTATTAGAAGGGAAATGGGCAGAGATATAAGCGGCGCCTGCGGACAGCTGCGTCGTAGTTTTTCTGCGCATTTTCAGTGAATGGGTTCTGTAAGCGGATGTTTACGGGACATTTCAGGAAGACCAGTTAGGAAGAAACGGTATGCTTAAGACTTTTTCCAAGACCGACATCGGGCGTAAACGGAAAATCAATCAGGATAATGTCTATACATGCGAAGTACCCCTTGGGAACCTGCCGAACCTGTTTATGGTCTGTGACGGCATGGGTGGACACAAGGCGGGTGATTTTGCATCTGCATACGCGGTAAAAGCCATCGAACGCGAGGTCATGATCTGCGAGGAGACCGAACCGATCCGTATCATCAGAGATGCGATCGAGTGCGCGAACGCAGAGATCTATGAGAAAGCGGCTACCGATGAGAAACTGCGCGGCATGGGAACAACGGCTGTGGTTGCCACCATTGTGGACCATACGCTGATCGTTGCCAATGTCGGTGATTCCAGACTCTATCTCATTGATGATGATATCGAGCAGATCACGAAAGACCATTCTCTGGTGGAGGAGATGGTCCGGATCGGCGAACTGGACAGGAGTGAGGCCAGGGAGCATCCGGACAAGAACATCATCACCAGAGCGCTTGGCGTGACCGACAGTGTGGAAGTGGATTTCTTTGAGGTGGATTTAAAGGACGGCGACATCATACTGATGTATTCCGACGGTCTG
>JAGCXZ010000236.1 GCA_017961065.1 Lachnospiraceae bacterium | reverse complement strand
GGAGCCTTTTCCGTATTCGCTGTTGACCGTGATCCTGCCGCCCATCTGCCCGGCAAGCTGCCTTGCGATGGCAAGGCCGAGGCCGGTGCCTTCCTTGGTACGGTTCTTTCTGACATCCACCTGCGCGTATTCGTCAAACAGTTTCTTTAAGTCTTCCTCTTTGATCCCGATCCCGGAATCGGCCACGATAAAGATCAGTTCCGCATGTTCATCATCCAGCGGTCTGAAACCGACTTTCAGATCCACGAAGCCCTTGTCCGTATATTTGACCGCGTTGTTGAGCAGGTTTAACACGATCTGTCTGACGCGGCCCTCATCGCCGATCATACGTTTCGGGATGCGGCTGTCGGTAGATACCGTCATGGTCAGCCCTTTTTCCCTGGCCTTGACTGACAGCATCTTCTCGATCTCCGCGATCATCTGGACCGGTTCATAGGACGCATTCACAAGATCGTAACGTCCTGCCGAGAATTTGGAATAATCCAGGATGTCGTTGATGATCTCAAGCAGATTCCTGGATGCGGAATAGATCGTATTGACATAGTCCCACTCTGAATCGTTAAGCGTCTCCGACTGGGAGAGCAGTTCGGACATGCTCATGATCGCATTCATCGGGGTACGGATCTCATGGGAGACATTGGCCAGAAAGATGCTCTTGTCCCAGCTTTCCTTGACGGCTTCTTCCTTCTCCCGCTGCAGTTTCATCAGCCCCTTGATGCTGTCATAGACCTGAATGGATAAGAAAGAAGCGATCGCAAACGCAAAGAGCGTTCCCGTGCTCTTATAATCCTTCTGCCAGTACTGTTTTAAGATCTCCGCCAGAGAAAACGGCACCAGAAGCATCAGGCCGAAGGCCATCGCTTTTAAGTCCCTGTCCCTGTACTTGAAGAAAGCGATAAACGAGGTTACCGCAACCATCGTGACAATGATGATCAGTCCGATGTGCACCAGGAACAGCGTCTCCTGAAAATCACAGATGTGGAAAAGCTGCAGTACCAGGTAGATCGCGCAGAATACGCAGGTGAGCATTTCCATACCGAAGAACAGCTTGTCAAAGCGCCTTTTCTGCACGAGATTGACATAGGAAAGGAACGCAGACGGGATCAGTGCAAGCGGGATGAAGGTCAGCGCATAGATCAGATAGGGATTCCCGATCCGGAACTGCATCATCTTGCCTTCCGTCAAAAGCCAGGTGCAGGAAAAGATCATAAAGAGTCCCAGCGTCAGAAGTTTATTGTCTCTTTCCTTATTAACTAACCAAAATACAATGTAAAGCAGGAGCAACAGGAAACCGATCCCGACGAAAGCCCTTGCCAGAACATACCGGATGCTGTACATGAATTCCAGCATCTTATAGATCGCCCATCTCGAACCGATGTAAAAATCCGGGACCCTGCCGCGTTCATGATCGTAAACGCTCTCAAACGTAACGGAAATATCCTCACCGGCCATCTCATGCTTCAACGGAATGAACACATAGTATCTGCCGCTTGTCCGCCACAGGGGATGCTCATCCTCGTAGCCGTAAGATGCCACTTCCGCCCCGCCGATCTTAACGGTAACGTTCTTGTCGGAAATACGGAAGGCCAGTTCGTCACCGTCCTTGACATCCAGAGGCATGGTATTGGAAACGGTATAGCTCCTGACCCCCTCACCCATGTACGGCGCAAGATCCGTATCCGCATCACAGACAACCTTCTCCGTCCCGGTGTCATATGTCCAGGACTCTATGGTGCGTATATCATCATCGCTGTATGTCGCATCCGTGTGTTTCGGGAAAAAGGCCGCAATGAGCATGCCGAGTCCGATCAGGATATTCAGCGTGAAGAACACCTTAAAGATCCATATTCTGTTTTTTTGATCAGGGATCAGTTTCATCATGGACTAAATCTGCTTTCTGACAACCTCATATTCATCGCCGAAACGATAGTAAGGACAACGGTACAGCGACCACGAAGCAACCCTGCCGAACTCGTCTTCGTCAAGGTTCATCGAGCAGTAATACTCATCGAACTCTTCATCATATATATAATTCGCACAGGATTCGCAGTTTACCGGTCCGCTCATTTCAGTCTCCGAAAAAAACCATTCTCAACTTATCACAAATCATGCCGACCTGTAAAGTTCGGCGTAAAATCCGTTCTGTTTCATCAGGGATTCATGTGTCCCCATCTCGATGATCGCGCCGTCTCTCATGACAAGGATCAGATCCGCATCCCTGATCGTGGAAAGGCGGTGCGCCACGATAAACGCGGTCCTGCCCTGCATCAGCTTCTTAAACGCGCTCTGGATCTGCAGCTCCGTACGTGTATCTATGGAAGAAGTCGCTTCATCCAAAATCAGCATCGGCGGCTTGTTCAGCATGAGTCTTGTGATGCACAGCAGCTGCTTCTGGCCCTGGGAAAGGATCGAACCGTCTTCCCCGAGTCGCGTGTCATATCCGTTTTCCAGACGCCGGATAAAGGAATGCGCATGGGATTCCCTCGCCGCTTCTATCATTTCCGCATCGGTCGCGTCCGGATTTCCGAACAGGATATTTTCTTTTACGGTGCCGTCAAACAGCCAGGTATCCTGCAGGACCATGCCGTAGGCGGAACGGACGTCATTCAGATCCGAGGCTGCTGTCTCCTGGGAATCCACCAGGATCTTTCCGGCCTGCACCTCATAGAAGCGCATCAGCAGATTGATCAGTGTCGTCTTGCCGCAGCCCGTGGGTCCGACGATCGCGACTCTCATACCGCTCTTTACGTTCATATTGAGGTCTTTGATCAATTCTTTCTCTGTTGTATAGGAAAAATCAACATGCGTCAGGCTGACATCGCCGCTGACATCCTTGAGCGGCATCTGATCCTGCTTCTCTTCGGTCTCCTCTTCATCGATCACTTCAAACACACGTGCCGCGCACGCGACCGCGTTCTGGAATTCCGTGATCACCGATGTGATCTCGTTAAACGGCCGCATGTAGTGGTTCGCATAGCTTAGGAATGCCGTCAGAATGCCGACCGTCAGCGAGGAAAACAGCGGCGTGGCGTTCGAATACACGGCGATCGCACCCACGCAGGCTACCAGCGCGTAGGCGATATTGTTGACAAAACGTGTGCCCGGATTGGTGAGCGATGAGAAGAACAGCGCGCGCATCGAGATCTTCTCGAGACCGTCGTTGATCTCATCGAACCGCTTCAGCACGTCTTCCTCACGTCCGTATGCTTTCAGAGTCTTTTCATTGGTCAGCATCTCATTGACAAGAGACGTCTGTTCGCCGCGTATGCTGCTCTGCTTCTTGAACATCTCATAGGAATGTCCGGCTATGAACCTGGCCGCAAAGATCGAAAGCGGTGTCACGCAGACAACGATCAGTGTGATCGCGACATTCATAGAGAACATGAAACAGAGTGTGCCAATGATCGTGATCACGCCTGAAAACAGCTGTGTGAATCCCATCAGCAGTCCGTCCGAGAACTGCTCCGTATCGGCGCTCAACCGGCTGATCAGATCCCCGTGCGGATGGGAATCCAGATATTTTAACGGCAGCGTCTGCAGTTTCTGAAACGCTTTCGCTCTCAGATCCCTGACCGTATGACAGACCACGCGGTTGTTGATCCGGTTCATGCAATACTGTGAAACGGCAGCGCCGCACGCAAACAGGCCGGCTTTGAGCAATATCTTAAGAAGAGCGTCTCCGTTCTTTCCCGTACAGATCAGATCGATCGCCTCACCGATCAGGATCGGAACGAGCAGCATACATATAACGGACGCGGCCGAAAGCACAAAGGAAAGGATGATCAGAGGAAGATACGGCCTTTCCTGCTTCAGGACCCGTTTCAGTACCGCTCCCCTGCTGACGCGTTCTCCTTCACGGATCACGCCACCCGGAACATATCCGAAGAGATTTCCGCTCATTATGCAGCACCTCCTTCGGAATCATCCTCCCGGCCCTGCGAGAGATGGATCTCACGGTATACCGTACAGGTTTTCAGCAGTTCGTTGTGCGTACCGTAACCGGCAACGCAGCCGTCATCCAGAACAAGAATGTGATCACAGTCCTTAAGCGATGTCGTGCGCTGTGAGATCATGAAGATCGTCGGCGATTTCTTAAGGGAACGCATATTGCTCCGTAACTTTTTATCCGTCATGTAATCCAGAGCCGATGAAGCATCATCCAGGATCAGGATCGGCGCGTTCTTAAGGAGCGCCCGTGCGATCGAAAGCCTCTGCCTCTGTCCGCCGGAGAAATTGGTGCCGCCCTGTTCGACATTGGCATAGAGACCACCGTGCTCTTCCACGGCCTCTTCGCAGCAGGCCTGCCTTACGGCTTCCTGCAGTTCTTCATCGGACGCCTCCCTGTTGCCAAATCTTAGATTGTCTGCGATCGTACCGCTGAACAGAACCGCTTTCTGCATCACGATCGAGATCAGATCCGTCAGTTCCTTCTTATCATAATCGGAAACATTGCGACCGTTTACGGAAACCGTCCCTTTGGTAGCAGAGTAAAACCCGGAGATCAAATGCGCAAGCGTCGTCTTCCCGGCACCGGTTCCGCCGATGATCCCGACCGTTTCCCCGGGCATGATCTTCAGATCGATATCGCTTAATACTTCATCCGCCCTCTCATGATAGCGGAACGAAACATGATCAAAAGCAACCGCAAAGGTATTCTCTTCTGCGCCGTCACGCTCCGTATCTCCCGTAAAGGCAACACATTCCGCATCTTCCATTTTTAGTATTGCAGCAATACGTTCTCCGCCGGCAAGCGCCTTATTCATGGTGATCAGAAGGTTTGCAAATTTAACCAGTTCGATCAGGATCTGCGACATGTAATTGTAGAGTGCGACTACGGCACCGGTCGTGAGCCGGCCCGCTGTTACCGAGATCGCACCGGAACGGACAAGCCATAAGATGAACAGATTGATGATCAGATAGGTAACCGGATTGAGCAGTGAGGAGCAGGCGCCGGCCTTTTTCTGCGCAAGGCACAGTTCCCCGTTTGCCGAGTCAAAAGATGCTCCCTGGTCCTTCTGTCTGCAGAACGCCCGGATCACGCGGACCCCGGAGAGATTCTCACGGATCAGCGCGGTGACACGTTCCAGACGCTGCTGCGCGGCTTCGAGCAGGGAGATGTTGGTGCGCGCGATCACCACCACGGCAACACTCAGAACCAGGATCAGCGCAACAAAGATCAGACCGGAGACGGGATCGATCACAAATGCCATGATCGTCGCACCGATCACAATATAGGGGGAACGCAGGAACAGTCTGAGAAACATGTTCACGCCTGCCTGCGCGTTCGTTACATCGGAATTCATTCTGGTGATCATGGCCGGGGCTCCGACCGAATCGATCTGCGGGAATGAGAAATGAAGCAGTTTGGCAAACAGGTCGTGCCGCAGCTTCGTACTGAAGCCGACTGCAGCCTTTGCAGCAAAGTACTGCGCCGTAACGGAACTGGCAAATCCCACAACGGTCAGCAGAAGAAGCATCAGACCGCAGCGGATGATCAGCTGGCGGTCACTGTGCGGGATACCCACATCGATCATGCGCGCGATCAAAATGGGTACAATAAGTTCAAACCCGGCCTCGAGTGCTTTGAACAGAGGCGCGAGTACGCATTCTTTCTTATAATCTTTCAGATACTTCAACAGGTCCCGCATAACATTACTATTATAAATGTTTCGCGGGATTCTGTCATCCGTCTTCTCCCGTTACGACTGATCATTCAGAAAACATGTCGGACTCCACGATCAGCAGGATCCCGTTTTCCATGGTGATCTTTACGGATTCATCCGCCCATTTGTTGCTTAAGCCGAGCGGAAACGTATTGGTCAGGGTGGTATCTTTTACGTTATAGGCGGCACCGGATATGCTCACATGTTCACAGCGGTCCGTCAGGGCAAACAGGGAAAGGGACCGGCCGGCCTTGACGCCCAGTTCGATCTCCTTACCCGTGAACGTGCGCAGATGCTCTCCCGCTCCGAACAGTTCGCATTCCACTCCGTTTGATGCGACATATGCCATGGTCTGGATGTTTGCGATCGCATGATCCAGCCTTCCGCCGAGCGCGCAGGTGATCAGGATTTTCTCATACCCGTGCTTTAGCGCATACTTGACGGCCAGCATCGTATCACTGTCGTCTTTCTGCGCCGGATAGATGCGCACGTTGGAATCCGTGTCTTCCGGTGTGATCCCGATCGAATCAAAATCACCCAGCAGCAGATCCGGCTTGATGCGGAGCTTGACGGCATGATCGTATCCGTGGTCACAGGCGATCACAAAATCATAATGGCATGCGGCGGGGAGGTTGCAGAAGTCCCCGCCGGAAATGATCAAACAAGTTTTCATTCGTTTCCCTTCTTCGATGCGGATCAATCCTGTTTGGCGGGATCGGTTACCTTTTCCTCTCCCGCTCCGCCGGCTTTACCGTCAAACGGCTTCCTTGCGCCGATCTGCGCAGCGATCCTGTTCAAGGCGCTCTTTACCGGCGGGATATTGAGGATGATCAGCGTCAGTATCATCTCAGCAAGAATATAACTGTAATTATACACGATCGAGTACGCCCAGGAAAAGCTCTTCGGGAACCACTCGGGCATGTAATCCATCCAGTAGATGTATCCGCCGATCGTATGGAACAGACCACGCACCAGACAGGCGATCACATAACCTCTTACCAGCCCTTTTCTTTTCCCGTACCAGAATCCGGCTATGCCGAGTGCCGTAAACGCGAAGAAATAGTCACAGCAGATCTGGAACGGTGAGAGAAAATAATTTGCGCCGGTCTGCATGAACTCCAGCAGGCTGTACGCAAAAGCCGTGATCAGTCCGATGTTGATCCCGTAGAGATACCCTACAAAACAGATGAAGAACATACTGAACAGCGTAACGGATCCGCCCATCGGCAGTTCAAACTTGATATAAGAAGTAATGAATGCCAGTGCCAGCGAGATCCCGGCCACCGTAAGCTTGCCGGATGTGAACCCGGTGTTCTCCTGCTTCTTTCCGACCAGATAGGCCGCCACACCGATCACCAGGATCATCAGGATGATGATGGCCACATATCCGCTTTTGGTCAGCTCGTAGTAGGATCCCCATTCCGGATCCTCCACAAATTGTGCGATCTTAGACATAAAAAAACCTCCTTTTACGCAGGAGGAGTCGGTACATGCTTCCCTACGCCGGTATTATCCGGATCAGGTAATGAGGGTTCGCCCGTGGCGATCTCAGCATACGCTCCCCTAGCTTGATGATATGATAAAATGACTCAGCGCATTAGAATCCGCTACGCGGATAGCGCTTCGTTACCATCGTACATCGCTTCGCGATATACGATATAATATGTAATTGTACCGCGGCGCGGATCAGGCGCACTCCTCTGTATCCGTCAGCGGTCAGGCATCCAGGACGCGATGCAGCATATCCAGGATGTAGGTGTATTTCTCGATGAAGGCTTCATGCAGATCCAACGCCGGACCGAAATCCATGTCCTTGAGCGGCTCTTCGATCGCCCGCGCGATCTCATAGAGATCCGTTGCGCCGATCGTCTGGGAAGAGGATTTGACGGCATGCGCAGATATCCTGTAACGCTCCCAGTTTCTGTCCCTGAAAAACGCGTTCAGTTCATCCCTGCGATCGTCATTCATGTACTCGTTCAGGATCTCAAGATAGACCTCTTCACTTTCCGCACAGAACTCGAGTCCTGTCACTGTATCCAGTTCCAAACCGGCCGGCAATTGAGACATGGCAGAATTCTCCTTCTTGAAATACATGATGATTATAGCATAAATGCACGGAAATGCAATATATCCGAACCGTTGTTGTGTTTTGCTCCTTTTATGATATGATGGTTCATAAGGCGCCTGCGTCTCCGTACGGAACGGATCGCAGGTCAAAATACTTATATATATTGAAAGGATTTCCCATGAACAAAAAAGAGATCGCCGAGATCAAAAAACAATTCACGGAGCGTCACTGCTCGATCTCCAGGATCTGCGGCTGTTATGTGGACGGAGAAAAGAACATCAAGACAACCTTTAAGCAGCCGTTCCTTTCCCTGGATACGGAAGAAATGTTCAAATACTTTGAGATTTTGCGCAAGTCCTTATCCGGTACGATCGGAAAGAACCTGAGCACACTTGATTTTCCCCTGGAAAGCGAGGAAGAAGGCGGTCCGCAGGACTTCCTGTTAAAACTCAGGAACTCCGCTCTTACGGATGATGACCTTCTGCAGGATTACTATGACAGGATCATTTCCAACTATGATTATGTCGGTAACTATCTGATCCTTGTCATTCACGACACCTATGACATTCCCGGCAAGACTGCAGACGGCCTTGCGATGGAGGATGCCAGCGATGAGGTCTATGAGTATATCCTGACTTCGATCTGTCCTGTGAACTTAAGCAAACCGGGGCTCAGTTATGATGCGCAGGACAATATCTTCGTCAACAGGATCCGCGACTGGGTGGTGGAGATGCCTGAGACCGCCATTCTCTTTCCCGCGTTTAACGACCGGACGGCAGACATCCATTCCGTTCTTTACTACTCCAAAGACGCCAACGACCTGCACGTTCCCTTTATGGATACGCTGCTCTCCTGCGAAGTACCCATGACAAGCACTTCCCAGAAAGAAACGTTTGCGACCGTTATTGAGGAAACGATCGGCGACTCCTGCGATCTGGAACTGATGAAGAACATTCATGACCACCTGACGCAGATGACGGAAGAAAGCAAGGAACAGAACGAGATCCTGACCTTTGACCGGGATGAGATCAAGCAGCTGCTCCTGGATGCCGGTGCTGAGGACGAGCTGTTTGAAATGTACGACAACATGTATGAGACGATCGCCGATCCGCATGCCAAGGTCTATGCTTCCAACGTCCACCACGCGCGTTCCTTTGATGTAAAGACCCCGAGTGTCAGCATCAAAGTCGACCCGATGCGCACGGATCTGATCGAGAAAAAGGTTGTTGACGGAAGGGACTGTCTCGTGATCGCGCTCGACGGCGATGTCGAAGTAAACGGCATCCGTATATCATAACTGACGGTTATGTCTAGAATAACATCCATATATATATTTGACACGACTTGCATTTTGTAATATAAATATGAAAAAAGTGACAGGAGGTTATATTATGAAAAAGAAACTTTTGAGTGTTGTACTCGTTCTTGCAATGGCAGCTTCCTTTCTCGCGGGCTGCGGTGCCGGCACATCCGGTTCCGATACATTTAAGATCGGTGGCATCGGACCCACAACAGGTGGTGCAGCCGTCTACGGTATCGCCGTACGTAACGCCGCAGAACTTGCTATCAAAGAGATCAATGCTGCAGGCGGCATCAACGGGTATCAGGTTGAGTACAAGTTCGAAGACGACGAGCTGGATAACGAGAAGAGCGTGAACGCTTACAATACCCTGAAAGACTGGGGTATGAACATGCTGATCGGTTCCGTAACAAGCGGCTGCTGTACTGCCGTTGCTGCAGAATCTTCCAATGACAACATGTTCCAGTTGACTCCGTCCGGTTCTTCCACGGACTGTACCGCAAACAATGACAACGTATTCCAGGTTTGCTTCTCCGACCCGAACCAGGGTATCGGTGCTGCCGACTACATCGGCGAAAACAGCCTGGCAACCAAGGTTGCGATCATCTATGACAGCTCTGATGTTTACTCTTCCGGTATCTACGAGAAATTCGTAGCGGAAGCTGCAAACCAGCCGTTTGAGATCGTATCTTCGGAAGCATTCACCGCTGACTCCAAGACGGACTTCTCCGTACAGCTGCAGAAGGCAAGCGATGCAGGTGCCGATCTGGTATTCCTGCCGATCTACTACACAGAAGCTTCTCTGATCTTAACACAGGCCAACACAATGGGCTATGCACCGAAGTTCTTCGGCTGCGACGGTCTTGACGGTATCCTGGGTGTGGAGAACTTTGACGCTGCCCTTGCAGAAGGCGTAATGCTTCTGACACCGTTCGCTGCTGACGCGGAAGATCCTGCTACGCAGAAGTTCGTAGCTGATTACAAGGCTGCTTACGGCGATATCCCGAACCAGTTCGCTGCCGATGCATATGATGCGATCTACATCATCAAGGCTGCTGCAGAAAAGTCCAATGCTACACCTGCTGACTCTGTTGCAGATCTTGGAACCAAGATGGAGAACGCCATGAGAGAGATCACGGTTGACGGTCTGACAGGTGCAGCTATGTCCTGGGATGCAGACGGTGCCGTAAACAAGGCTCCCAAGGCCATGCAGATCGTAAACGGCAACTACTCCCTGATCCAGTAATCATCTCCGGTATCGGGAGTCCTTACAGGAATGAACAAGAAGCCGCTGCACAATTTGTGTGGCGGCTCTTTTCATAAGTGTTCCCGTATTGCCATAAAGTATGCATATATGCTATGATTATTTAGTTGTAGTGACATAGAGAAATGAGGAAGGAAGTATGAGTTTATTATCTTATCTGATCAACGGGATCAGCCTCGGAAGCGTGTATGCCATCATCGCGCTCGGCTATACGATGGTATACGGTATCGCAAAGATGCTGAACTTCGCGCATGGTGATGTCATCATGGTCGGCGGTTATCTGATCTTTTC
>JAGCXZ010000235.1 GCA_017961065.1 Lachnospiraceae bacterium | reverse complement strand
CTGATCGGCGCGAAACTGAATGAGGAGACGGAAGTCAAAGTCACCTTCCCCGAGGATTACCATGCTGAAGATCTTAAGGTCAAGGATGCGGTATTCAAAGTAACCGTAAAAGAGATCAAGGAAAAGGAACTGCCGGAGCTGGATGATGAGTTCGCATCCGAGGTTTCCGAATTCGATACACTTGATGAATACAAGGCGGACATCCGCAAGAAATTAGGTGAGAAGAAAGAGAAGGAAGCCAAGGGCAAGAAAGAGGATGCCGTGATCGAAGCGGTGATCGCCGATGCGAAGATGGACATCCCCGACGCGATGGTGGAGACACAGGCCGAGCAGCTTGCCAACGATTACGCGGGCAGACTGCAGCAGCAGGGACTTTCTCTTGAGCAGTACTTCCAGTTCACGGGACTGGATATGCAGAAGTTCCTTGATCAGATGAAACCCACCGCTATGAAGCGCATCCAGAGCAGACTGGTTCTGGAAGCGATCGCAAAGGCAGAGAACATCGAAGTGAGCGATGAAGAATACAACGCAGAGCTGAAGAAGATGGCCGACACCTACAAGATGGAAGTCGACAAGTTAAAGGAACTCTTCGGCGATGCGGAGAAGGAACAGATGACGCAGGATATCGCGATCCAGAAGGCGGTCGATCTGATCGTAACGGAAGCGAAGGAAAAATAACAAGCAGCAGTTTAGAAAAAAGGAGTATAAAAGATGAGTTTAGTGCCTTATGTCATTGAACAGACGAGCAGAGGGGAACGCTCCTATGACATTTTCTCCAGATTACTGAAGGAGAGGATCGTCTTTCTGGGAGAGGAAGTAAACGAGACGACGGCGAGCCTGATCGTTGCCCAGATGATGTTTCTGGAAGCGGAGGACCCGGACAAGGACATCCATTTCTATATCAACAGTCCCGGCGGCTCCGTAACGGACGGCTTTGCGGTTTATGATACCATGCATTACGTGAAGTGTGATGTGGCAACCTACTGTATGGGAATGGCTGCATCCATGGGCGCCTTTCTTCTGGCGGGCGGCACGAAGGGCAAGCGGTTTGCACTTCCCACTGCCGAGATCATGATCCATCAGCCGCTTGGCGGCGCAAAGGGTCAGGCGACCGAGATCGAGATCGCGGCCAAGCAGATCCTGCGCACGAAAGAGAGACTGAACAGGATCCTGTCGGAGAACACGGGACAGCCGTATGACGTGATCGCAGCCGACACGGAGCGTGATAACTGGAAGAGCGCTGAGGAAGCGCTGGAATACGGCCTGATCGATAAGATCATCACCACGAGGGCGTAAAAATGGCAAAGAACAATAACGACGACAAGATCAGATGCTCGTTCTGCAACAAACCCCAGAACATGGTCCGCAAACTGATCGCAGGACCGGACGGCGCGTTCATCTGCGACGAGTGTATCGAGATCTGTATGGATATCCTGGAAGAGGAACTCGAGGAAGAGCCGGGCAAGGATACCGGAAAGGGTCCGGACATCAACCTGCTGAAACCCCAGGAGATCAAAGACTTTCTGGATGAAAACGTGATCGGGCAGGAGGATGCCAAAAAGGTACTGTCCGTTGCGGTGTATAACCACTATAAGCGCGTAACGGCGATGCAGGAATCCGATGTGGAGCTGCAGAAGAGCAATATCATCATGCTCGGGCCGACTGGCTGCGGCAAGACGCTTTTAGCGCAGACGCTGGCCAAGATCATCAACGTACCGTTTGCGATCGCGGATGCAACCGCGCTGACGGAAGCCGGCTATGTCGGTGAGGACGTTGAGAACATCCTGCTCAAGCTGATCCAGGCAGCCGATTACGACATTGAAAAAGCGCAGTACGGCATTATCTATATCGATGAGATCGACAAGATCACACGTAAGGGTGAGAACGTTTCGATCACAAGAGACGTATCCGGTGAAGGCGTGCAGCAGGCACTCTTAAAGATCGTGGAGGGAACGGTCGCATCCGTTCCGCCCCAGGGCGGCCGCAAGCATCCGCACCAGGAACTGCTGCAGATCGATACGACGAACATCCTGTTCATCTGCGGCGGCGCTTTTGAAGGACTGGATAAGATCGTTGAGAACCGTCTGGACAAGAAGTCGATCGGTTTCAACGCAGAGATCAAAGATAAAAAGGAATCAGAGATCGGTGTGCTTTTGAAACAGGTGCAGCCCGAGGACCTGACCAAGTTCGGTCTGATCCCGGAATTTGTCGGCCGTGTACCGATCAATGTTTCTCTTGACCCGCTGGATGAGGACGCTCTGGTCAGGGTGCTGACGGAACCGAAGAATGCGATCACCAAACAGTACAGGAAACTGTTTGAACTGGACGGCGTCAAGCTTGAGTTTGAACCGGATGCCATCCGTTCCATCGCGCATCAGGCATACGCGCGCAAGACCGGCGCAAGAGGCCTGCGCTCCATTCTGGAGCATCTGATGAACGATCTGATGTTTACGATCCCTTCCGATGAAACGATCGAGAAATGCGTGATCACGAAGGAAGCGGTGGAAGGAAACTCGGCTCCGTTCATCGTTCACCGCGAGAAGCCTTTGAAAAAAGCAGAGTAAGCTGACCGGTAACTATTCAGGCCCATTGCGCTGGATAGTTACTTTTATATGATGGAGATTTATCGTAATGCCAAGGATTACCAGGAAAAACTATCCATGCGTGCCGTTGCGCGGAATGACCGTCCTGCCCGGGATGATCGTTCACTTTGACTTGAACCGGCCGTTTTCGATCCAGGCCGTGGAGCGCGCCATGCTCAAGGACCAGAAGGTTTTTCTTCTGACACAGAGAAGTGAAACGGTCATGGAGCCCCAGCTCTCGGACCTCTTTACCGTAGGGTGTGTCGCGACGATCAAGCAGGTCATCAAACTGCCGGGCGGGATCGTACGGATCCTGATCGAGGGCGAACACCGCGCCAACCTGCTCGAACTGACCAAGACCGATTACTACAATGCCGTGACCAAGGCGTTTACAATGGTCATGGAAGAGGATACGTACAGACTGACCGCCATGGTCAGAGAACTGCGCGACATGATCTCTGCCTATGTGGTATACAATCCGCAGGTGGGAAAAACACTGGAGGGACAGTTCCAGAAGCGCGAAACGGTTGAGGAACTCTTAGACTGTGTGGCTGCGAATTTCCCGCTGATGTTTTCGGAAAAGCAGGCGATGCTTGAGGCGGAGACCGCGGCGGAGCGCTTTGCGATCTTAACGGCCTTCTTCAGCCGCGAGACTAAGATCCTGGAGATCAAGAAGCAGCTGCAGGATGAGACCAGGGAACGTGTCGAGAAGAATCAGAAGGAATATGTGCTGCGCGAGCAGATGAAATACATCCAGGAGGAACTGGGCGAGGACGAGGAATCGGATATCGAGCAGTTCAAGAAAGCCTGCGATAAGCTCAAGGCTTCCGCGGAAGTGAAAAAGAAGATCCGGAAGGAAATTGACCGGCTCGGTCGAATCGGTTCCTATTCTTCCGAAAGCGCTGTCGTGCGCGGTTATATCGAAACGCTCTTAGAGCTGCCGTGGAACAAGGCCGGCAAGGACAACAAGGACTTAAACCATGCGCAGCAGATCCTGGATGAAGACCATTACGGGCTCGAAAAAGTCAAGGAGCGCATGCTTGAATTCCTGGCTGTTGAGTTTCTCGTAAACGGGAAGGAAGACCGGATCAGTCCGATCATCTGCCTTGTGGGACCGCCGGGAACCGGTAAGACGAGTGTGGCAAAATCAGTGGCGAGAGCCCTGAACCGTAAATACATCCGCATCAGCCTCGGCGGCGTGCGGGATGAAGCCGAGATCCGCGGGCACAGAAGAACGTATGTCGGCGCGATGCCCGGACGCGTTGCGATGGGCCTTAAGAATGCAGGCGTCAGAAATCCGCTGATGCTGCTTGATGAGATCGACAAGATGAGTTCCGATTATAAAGGGGATACGGCGTCCGCCCTGCTGGAGGTTCTCGACAGTGAGCAGAACAGCCGCTTCATGGATCATTATGTGGAGATCCCGATCGATCTTTCCGGCGTCCTCTTTATCGCAACGGCCAACTCAACGGCCGACATCCCGAGACCTCTGCTTGACCGCATGGAGATCATCGAGGTCACGAGCTATACGGAGAATGAGAAAGTACATATCGCAAAGGAGCACCTGATCCCCAAGCAGATCGACAGACACGGTCTGAACGAAAAGCAGGTGCGCATTCAGGATAAAGCATTATCACAGATCATCCGCGCCTACACGAGGGAAGCCGGCGTCAGGAACTTAGAGCGCAAGATCGGGCAGATCTGCCGCAAGGCAGCCAGGATGATCCTGCAGGATCATAAAAGTTCAGTCACCGTAACGCTTGCGAAGCTGGAACAGTTCCTCGGCGTGGAGCGCTACTCCGTTGATATGGCAAACGAAAACGACGACATCGGCATCGTGCGCGGCCTGGCCTGGACGAGCGTCGGCGGCGATACCTTGCAGATCGAAGTGAACGTGATGCCGGGCAAGGGAGAGATCCTGCTGACCGGACAGCTCGGGGATGTGATGATGGAGAGCGCGAGGGCGGGCTTGAGTTATATCCGTTCCCTTTCGGGAAAATCAAACGGCAAAAAGAGGTCGCCGCTTGGCGATGCGGATTATTTCAACAAGCATGATTTTCACATCCATATCCCGCAGGGATCCGTGCCAAAGGACGGCCCGAGCGCGGGGATCACGATGGCAACGGCGCTCTACTCGGCGATCGTAAAGCATCCGGTCAAGGCGAGCGTTGCGATGACGGGAGAGATCACGCTGCGCGGAAGGGTGCTGCCGATCGGCGGCTTACAGGAAAAGATCCTTGCGGCCAAGACCGCGGGCATCAAGACCGTGCTGGTACCGCGCAAGAACGAGCGGGATATCGGAGAGATCTCCGATGAGATCAAGAAAGGGCTTTCGATCATCTATGTGGACACCATGGATGATGTGCTTAAGGAGGCACTCGTATAAATGGTTATCAAAAACGTGGCGCTTGAGACGGTATGCGGCGTAACGAGCAAGCTGCCGGCCACTACGCTTCCGGAGATCGCGTTTGCGGGGAAGAGCAATGTCGGCAAATCCTCGCTGATCAACGCGCTGATGAACCGGAAGTCACTGGCCAGGACTTCTTCGCAGCCGGGCAAGACGCAGACCATCAACTACTACAACATAAACGATCAGCTGTATTTCGTGGACCTGCCGGGTTACGGCTATGCGAAGGTCTCCAAAACAGAGAAGGAAAAATGGGGACGCATGGTGGAAAAATACCTGCATACGTCCAAACAGCTTAAGGCGGTCTTCCTTCTGATCGATATCCGACACGAGCCTTCGGGCAACGACAAGGATATGTATGACTGGATCGTCGCTTCGGGTTTTCACCCGATCATCATTGCAACAAAGCTTGACAAGATCAACCGGTCGCAGACCGATAAGTGTGTGAAGATCATCAGGACAAGACTCGGACTGGACGCAAAGCAGCCGGTGATACCGTTTTCTTCACAGACGAAGCAGGGGAGGGAGGAATTGTATGAAACCATCGATGAAATACTTGAAGATCGCGATTAATATCGTGTCAATGGGCGTGATCTTTGCGTTCTGCATCTGGATCCTGCCCAAGATCCTTCTGTATTTTATGCCTTTTGTGATCGCAGGGATCATAGCGATGATCGCAAATCCGCTGGTGCGTTTTCTGGAGCAGAAGCTTAAGATTGTCCGCAAAGCCGGTT
>JAGCXZ010000234.1 GCA_017961065.1 Lachnospiraceae bacterium | reverse complement strand
TCAAAAACCACCTGAAAAAACATGCCGACTCCGGCGCAGCAGATGATGGTCATATAGTCCACACCGAAACCGACGATCTCTGCGTTGTCTGTCTGGCTCAGGTAAAACGGACGTACCGCAAAGATCCCGACACCGACAAAAAAAACCGCACTGACAAGAGTCATGAACAGTGCATTCATGGCAGAGGACGTGACTTTCGCGTCATCCTTTTCCCCGAGCGCCTTGGAGAGCACGGCGTTCATGCCGACCCCCACACCAACTGCCATACCGATCATCAGCGTCTGCAGCGGGAATGCCAGCGATACCGCTGTCAGCGCGTTTTCCCCGATCCGGGACACAAAGATACTGTCCACGATGTTGTACAGTGCCTGCACGAGCATGGAGATCATCATCGGAAGCGACATCGTGATCAGCAGCTTCCCTTCGGGCATCGTGCCCATCTTATTTTCAGCCAGAGACAGGTCTTTCATGACAACGTTTTCATCCCCAAAAAATACAGAGTCAGGACAGTAGTCCTAACTCTGTAGTATACCTTATTTTCTGTTTCGCGTCCACAGATTGTGCAACAGGCGCGCACACGCTGCGTCCTTATTCCGTTTTCTCGTAGATCTTTCTCTGTACGATCTTGAACGTCACGGATTTAAGCCCCGCGTAGTTGCCAAGGCCCCTTAAGATCACACTCGCCGTACCCTTGTTGAGGTTGTTGCTGTAGCCGGCGATCTCATAATCCTTCCCCCTGACCGGAGTTTCCACACCGGCAGGCATCGTAAAGCTGATATCGTCCTCATCGATCAGAATGGATTTTCCCGTATAATACTGGTCCGCCACCTTGATCTTCAGCTTAGAAAAATCACCCTCGCTGACTGTGTATCCAATGTCTCTGACCCCTGCATAACCGTTGATACCTGTTACTCTCACAAAGAGTTTTGTGCCGGCCGGGATGATGTCGGCCTTATCGATATCATCACCCGGATGTCTTTCCACAGCCTTCAAAGACTTCCCGGACTTCTGCGTAATCTCTTTGCTTTCCACGTTGTCTCCGTAGATGTATTGGATCTTTGTATTATAATCACTCTTATCCAGTTTCAGTCCGGATCTACGATCGATCAATGTCGGGGTCACCGCATAGCCACCTGCCTTGCCGGTATATACCATGTTCGGTGCATAGGCTTGAATGATATAACTTTCATCTGCAAACTTCCCGTTAAGATTCTGCGCTGTGATCGTAAACGCTCTTGTAAGCGTAAAGCCCTTGAAGTTTCCTTTGCCTGTTACCACAACGCGCGGTCCGTTTGTTGCTGCAGCTTCGCCCGGTTTCTTATTGTTTCTGTAAACGACTGTATAATCACGCCCGAACATGGCATCCAGGCCCCAGATCGTCATGGTGTCAAATACTTCATCCGCCTGTGTCGTCCCGCCCTTTACGTACGGAAGCGTCTCGGCAAACGTGCCTCCAAGCGAGTATGTATCCTTATGTTCAGCCGGCTCGATCTTAAACTTCTTGCTCACGCTGCCTGTATATCCGCCGCATCCCGTGATCGTCATCGTGGCGGTTCCGGCGTCAACGTTGGTACTGTAGCTTACCATGTAATCCCCGACTGTCGGATCATTGCTCTTATTTAAAGTCACGTCCTTTGTGGCACCATAAACCGTGATCTCTCCGGGGTCATCCTTATCATCCGGCGCGCCGCCCGGCATGATGGCCGATCCCGTATAGTAATACACTTTCTTCGGATCGTTGAAAGTCACCCAGGCCGGCTTTAACGCTGTACCCGTGATCTTATAGCTGCCCTTGCAGGAGCCCGCGTAATCGCTCCCATCCTTTGCAACAACCGTAAAGTTCACGGTTCCTGCATTGGTCATCGCCGCTTCGTTGCGCGGGTCTTCCGGATCTGTCTGTCCCGGCCAGAGGATGTCATAAGCAGTTTCAGGGACCGTATTCTTCCCAAGTTTCACGGTTACCGTCGGCGGGTTTGACGGATCGCCCGGGTATGGCACGTTTGAGGCCGTAACCTTCGCTGTATTGAGCAGGGTCTTTTCCGTGATCACAAACTTCAGTTCTCTCGTTTCCCTGAAGTTTGTGATGCCCTGCAGCGTAACCGTATAACTGCCGGCTTCCTTACAGGTACCGTTCACCTCGCCGGTCTTATCGTTTTTCCAGGAAATTACCTTATAGTCCTTATTCTTTGCCAGCTTCTTTCCGTTCCACAAAAGCACGGGATTGGGTGTCTGCCCCTTCTTGTTATATGCCGCATAGATATCGTCCGCACTGAACGCATCCGATCCGATATCCTGTGCCACGATCTGAAAGGTCTTTTCTATTTTCTCCGTGTAGTTGCCCTTACCGGTTATGATGATCGTGGCAGTACCAGCATTGGTGTTGTTCTTATAGGTAACCGTATAGTCCGCTTTTTCGGTGAGAGCGCGGTCATGATCAAAGTCATGCACGGTCACCACAGGCTTGATCGCGGACCCGGTATAGTCATATTTCTCTTTCAGGCCTTCCACCCAGAAACACGCTTTCTCCCAGTGCGCGTAAAGTATATGATAGTTCTTTGACGGATTAAAAACAGGCGGCTGGGCGATCGTATCCGCTTCAACCATTCTTCCACCTGTCTCGCTGGTGTACCAGCCGGCAAATGCGTATCCTTCCCTTACCGGAACAGGCATCCTGGGTACAGGTACTCTGGAACGGGGGTCCATGGCATATTTCAGTCCGAACGCCTTCCCATACTGCACCTGCATCACCGCGTTGAACACTCTTTCCACACTGTCGGATGAAAGCGGTTCATCCATCACGATCTCACCCGTCAATTTGTCAGCAAGCAGCGTTCCGCCCTCCGCATTCAGGCGCACCTCGTATTTCCTGCCTGTCCAGCGCGCATAGATCGTATGGTTTGCTTCGGTCTCGACAACCGTTTCCGCCTCTACCTTTGTTCCGCCGGTCTCACTTGTATACCAACCGGCGAACTCCATCCCGGCGGGTGCGGCATCCGGAACCGGCAGTTTTCCAGAAGCTCCACCGTAGGTACCACCATAGGTCAGATTCAGGGTTTTCACAAGCTCTGTGCCGTTTACGCATCTTACAGTAACCCTTTTTGCGCTCCACTTTGCATACAGGGTATGGTCGTCGGTCCTCGTAACTTCAGTATCTTCGCGTACCTTTGTTGTTCCTTCGGGGTCCATATACCAGCCGATAAAAGTATAGCCGGTCCTTTTCGGCTGCGGCAGGGTTCCGTATTTCTCCCCGAAAGTCACGTACTTAAATTTAGAAGAAATGCTCCCGCCATTCCCGTTAAAAATCACCTTATATCTGCAGGGTATCCATCTGGCATATAAATTGTGTTCGGAAGCGGATAAATCAAAATTATCCACACTGACGATCGTTTCAGAATCGATTTTTACGCCGCCTGTTTTTTCAGTATACCAGCCGGCAAAATAATAGCCTGTCCTGAATGGTTTCGGTAAGTCCCCGTAGTTTTCCCCGTAGGTCACAGTTGCTGTCGGCTCTAATACTCTCCCGCCATTTGGAAGTAGTTTTACCGTATAAGTATCTGCTGTTGTCCAATGCGCATAGACGGTCCTCAAATCCAGACCGGTTATGACATCTGTACTCTTTATTCTTGTTCCGCCTGTTTGCGCATCATACCACCCGGCAAACTGATAGCCGTCTCTGACCGGGGGGTTGAAATCGAGTAAATGTCCGATCTGACTGTTGATAACCACACTAATATAACTTCTGACAACGATTACATCATATGGGCCCGGGTAATTACCCCCATTTGCATCCAGCGCTAAGGAAATCGACCATCTTGCATATAAGTCCTGGTTTTCTGCTTTGGTAACGGTATCGATGTTCTCTACCCGCGTTCCACCGGTCAGGTCTGTATACCAACCGGAAAACATGACCCTTTCGTTTTCATACATTGCGGGGAGCTCAATGTCTTTCTTCCCGGGCAGATCACTGTATTTTTGACCGTATGTCACCTGTATGGATTTCGTTCCGCAGGTTCCTCCGTTTGCATGCAATGTGACCGTATAATCATTCGGGGTCCACTGCGCATAAAGATGGACACGTTCTCCGTTTGCGCAAAGACCGCTGACCCGTTCCCTGTCAGCATATGCGATCCCGCTTCCATCCGATCTGGTGTTCCAGCCTGCAAAGCTGTATCCCTCCCTCAGGAAGGTGTTCGTTCTGAGTTCTGCATGATCGGAAACGCCAAGACTCTGGGTCACATATTCGTTTGTCTGATGATTGGCATGAAAGATTACATCGTACGTGGAATCAGATCCGCCCTCATCATTATCGGTAAAAGCTTTGACACGGATATTTCCACGTCCGTCAGCGCCAACATCGATCCACTGACCGGATTCGTCAAGCCAGAAACTCTGACCCGTCCCGGAGCCTGCCCCCATGAGAAAATCGCCATTGCTGAACCCGCCTTCTCTAATAAGCTGAAAGTGTTCGCCCGTCTTCTTCAGCCTGACGACAATACTGTACGTATCCCCAAACTCCAGATGCTCCGGCGATGCAAAAGGGATCGTATAATATCCCGGATATGAAATTGAGCCGGATTCCGTAGCAATACATATTCCGCTTTCAGGATCAGCCGGATCCGCCAGATCCGTAAATGCACTGACCTCATAATCCAGATTTGATTTATCCGTATAAAAGGATGCGGCTCTTAATGTCTCGCCCCGGGGCGATGCATGTGCACGAAAGACATTTGCCATTGAAGCAATATCATCTCTTGCGGTTTCGTATATGAAGTTTGCGGCGGCACCGTCATACTGATAGTTGTTGTCATAATTATCTGCTGTGTCATAATCATATCCGAAAAACTCTTGCTCCAGACCCTTATCATAATATGACAGCCAGAAGTAGCCATAGTAGCTGTACTCGGGGCTGTATTCTTTGTCCCACCAGCTGTTTCTGATCAGCCAGGCTCCATTTCCCTCCGGTGTTTCGTTAAAATACTCCTTCGGAAAATCATCATCCCACCCCACTACCGTAACTGCATGATTCGAAGACGTTTTGAAGGGATTGTAATAGGCGTTGTATTTACTGTTATAATTCTGATCGAGATCAGCACTACGATAAGCGCATGCCACTGCGCCATGATCCATAATGATCTGCTTGACCGCATCACGATCCTCCTCAGAATGAAGAGCGACAGCGTAGAAGTCCGACAGATGAACTATGTCCCTGTATGCCAAAGAAGGATCGGCTCCGTTTTCTCTGAGCACTTCCGGTTCCAATTCTTCGGTTGTTTCGGAAACCCCCACCCAGGATGCAAGCGTATTCGCAGCAAATAAGTTGTCAAATCCGCCAAAGATATCTTCTCCTTCTTTGATAATTGTTTCTCCCAGTGTACCGCCCAGCGGATCAACCGGTCTGTAAAAGCGAAAATAGGCAAGTTGGTATTCCGACCAGTCAGGTTGATCAGCCAGCCCCTTCTTAATCATATCAATTTCTGCACAGGCAATGGCTGCATGCGCCCAGCAGGTCCCGCCGGTCTGGCTCCGCAACGAGGGCAGATTCTGATGCTCTGCTGTTTTGTAGAAACTGGGAAGATTACCCGCACCCAGCCTTTCTTCATTTTCATCCTGATCTGCCGCGTGAACGGACATGCTTTCCACGAGAGGTCTGTTTGGATCTCTGATATACCCGCACAGCTCCGAGTAATCCGGCATCTCGCTCTCTTTGCTCTCGTCCGTCAGGAGTTCTTCTTCCGTTGCATCGGCTTCCTCAGCCGCCTCTGCTGTCTCAGTTGCATCCGCTGCATCGGCTTCATCAACCGCCTCTGCTGTCTCAATTGCATCCGCTGCATCGAATTCATCCGGTAAGTCCCCGGCATCCTGCGGCTGCTCTTCTGTTATCTGCTCTTCCGCTAAGGCGCTCTCTTCAGTTATCATGCTCTCATCGAATGCAGATACATCCTGCACCGTCACAGAACATGCAAGCACAGCCGAAAGCAGAAATGCGATCACCCGTTTCATTTTTATAAACCTCCTGACACTGTTTGTCGTAAGATCAGCAAAAAAATACCCTTTGCAGAAAACATCTGCAAGGGTATCCTATCATATCTCCAACCGTATGACTACCGACCAAAGTCTGTACTTTCCGCTTTTTTGATCACTTCCATCGGTACCCGGATGATCTCAGCGATCTCTTCGCCCGGAGCAATCCCTATCTGCTGTACAGGATCACGGCATCGCCCGCACGGACGCTCATGTCATCCGCCGGATCGAGCATCTTTCCGTCACGCTTCAGCCAGGCGATCTTCTCATCCGACTGCAGGGACAGGTCTTTCAGTTTCTGGCCGACCCACTCGTTGTCATCCTCCACATCGACCTCACGCACGTTCATGCCGCCGCGGTCCCTTTTCGTCTGTGCACAGATCACCAGGCGGTCCTCCGCAGCAAGAGACAGATCACTCACCGGCTTAAGATCCTTCCCGTTTCGGATGACCGATACCACATTCAGCCTGTCCGGCAAAATAACATCCGCGAGTGATTTTCCCTCCCAGGCATGTCCTTCCGGAACGGTTGCCGTCACGAACTGCAGCTCATGCTCGCCGCCGTAGCGCAGTTCCGATTTGCGCTTCGTATATTGCTGCACGAATCCGGCGGAAATGATACCTGTTGGGATCGCAACCATCCCGACTCCGAGGAACGATATGATGATCGCCATGATTTTTCCAGCGGTCGTGACCGGATAGATATCCCCGTACCCGACCGTAAGGAGCGTCGAAACTGACCACCAGATCCCCGAGAACGCGTTTTTGAAGGCCTCGGGCTGCGCCTCATGCTCCAGATCGTACATGCAAAGAGATGCGGCGATCATGAAGATCAGGATCAAAACGATCGAGAACAGCAGCTGGTTCTTCTTTTCATTCAGCACATCCAGGATAATGGAAAAACCGTCGTTCTGCGCATTGACACGGAACAGTCTGAAGATCCTGATCACACGAAGCATCCGGAATGCCACGGCGCCGGCCGGGAAAAAGATCGGCAGGTAATACGGCAGAAACGTCAGAAGATCGATCAGTCCGCTGAGTGAAAATACAAACAGCAGGATCGCCGCGCCTTTGGTCTTGTCCGGATAGAGATAATCAGCCGTCCAGACGCGCAGGATATATTCGAATGTGAATATCACGATCGTGATGAGTTCGATCAGATCGATCGCCTTCCCGTATTTCGATGGAAGATTGAATGTTGAAAGCAGCGTCACGGCCAGGTTGCAGAAGATGACAATGACAAGCGCGATGTCAAAGATCCGCGATCCGATATCCGATTTGTTCCCGATCGAAATGATCTTGAATACTTCGCGGCGCAGGGTTCTGTTTTCTTTCTCCATATCCATACCTCTTTTTGTGCTTCAGGACCGTTTCATTCTCCGGCAAAAATGTGTGCTTCAGGACCGTTTCTCTCTCCGTGCGAAAACGTCTCCGCATAATAGAGAGATAGAGCAGGTGTTCCCCTCACCTGCTCTGATATATGATTAATTTTCCCCAAATATGACCCGCGTTTTCCCTTTTAAAACGCGGAATACCGTTCTAATACATCCTGATATTCTTCAAGTTTTATAAAAAAAAACAATGTGAAGAATGCCAGGGCCGATACGGTTCGCAAAACGGTGAGCAAACCGTTCGGGTTCAACATGCTGCAGATCAGTACGACCACAAAGGCCAGTCCGAAAAGCTCGCAGGCTTTCACGGCCGTTGCAATGGCCTGATCGCTGACGCGGGGGATCCGTGACGAAAACAGAACAACACTTCTCATGGCCCGACGGAAATTCTTTCTGCGACGCCTCTTTTTCCGAATACGCTCTCTTTGTTCAATTGTCACTCCCTTTGTCCCCCTCAATGCTGGTTTTGATCCTTTGTTGATCCGTATGATTCCCTTCTTTCATACGGACCGGATCCTTAAGTTGACCGCGGCGCCTGTTCCCTCTCTAGCTCCCGTGATCATAGGTTTCCAGGAAACCCTCGTAGGCTTTTGTCAGCAGCCTTTTGATCTCTTTGTCTGTCATGTTGACCCGCTTTGCCGTCACCAGCGTGGCGACCCCGTGTGTAAACATCCAGATCATCCGGAACAGCTCCCTCTTGTGTTTGCCGTCCATTTCCCCTGTGTCCGGCAGCTTCTCCGGTAATTCACTGTTTTCCCCTTGCAGGAATTCCCGGACATCTTCTGTTCCGTAATCGTCTATGGAAGCGATCAGTTTGAATAAGTGGCGCTCCCTCTGCGCCAGATCGATATATGCCATCCCCATGGACAGGTAAACAGGCTGCGATCCCGCTTTCTTTGAAAGCATGTAGTCCGAGAAGAACTCTGCGCTCTTAAAGAAAAGATCCTTCTTCAGCATGTCCATGTTTGCATAAGCGCGAAAGATCGGCTGTGTGGAACTGCCTAACTGTTCTGCCAGCTTCCTTGCGGTCAGTTCTTCGAATCCGTTCTCTCTCGTCATGCGGAATGCCGTATTCAAAACCTGGTCCTTCGATACCTTCTCACGCGGCGGCATGATAATCCTCGCTCCGGTATGCCGGCCTTCAACCCGGCAAAACCTCTGATCTTTGTTCCATAACATTGTTATGTAACATAGTTGTGTATTGATGTTATGTATCTTCGTTATGTATCTAAGTTACACATCTAAGTTATATAACACCGTTATTGTAAAATATTATGGTAACCATGTCAACCTTTTTTTATACTTTTTTTATATTTTGTTCGGGATCCTTATCCGGGCGCTTTATGATGCGTTGTATCCGATGCTTCCGCATCCTCATGAACGGACTCTGCAGCGGCGGAAGCCGCAGTCGTTCTGCGAGGAACAATTCACGGACGTATTTAACGGAGAGATGATCCGGTCCGAAATACTTAGGCTCGAAGGCTTTCCTGAGAGTCTTAGTATTTCGTGACCTAGCATCTCGGAGTGTTGTCCGGTTCCGAGCAGAATGCACGGCGGATTTCGCCGCACAGCAACCCGGATCGATCCGGTCCTGTGTCCCGGAACGCACAAAAAGGACCCGACTTTCGTCGGATCCTCCACAAAATGCATAACGATTATTCAACTAGATTATGTTAACTACTCTCTTACTCTCCTCCGGCAGCCCTCCTCAGCGGTCCTCGCGGAAATAATTGGTTCCGCACGCGGCAGGCTGGGCCTTATCCTTGATCTGCCTTGCAGAGAAGATCACGAGGATGATCGCCGTAACCAGGAACGGAAGCATGTCATAGAACGCATCCGGGATATGGATGATCTCCTTGTTGACATAGAACTTTAAGATACGCATCGCACCGAATACGAAGGAACCCCAGATCGCGTTGACCGGTTTCCAGGTCGCAAAGATTACGAGTGCTACAGCGATCCAGCCGAGACCGCCGACACAGTCGGAGATCCAGACGCCGCCGTTTGTGATCATGATCGTGAACGCGCCGCCGATCCCGCAGATCCCGCCGCCGACCACGATGTTGATGTATTTCCAGGCCAGGATGTGAACGCCCGCCGCATCCGCCGCAGCCGGGTTCTCACCGATCGCGCGCACATTCAGACCGGCCTTCGTCCTGTTGTAGAACAGCGCCAGCAGGATCGCGATGACGATGCCGATGTAAACGAACGGGTTGTACTGGAAGAACAGCTGCCCGAATACCGGGATATCGCTTAAGCCCGGGATGTTGATCGAGCGCATCTGCTGCGTGATATGCTCCGGCAGCTTCATGGTCCCGTTCTCGGACATGCCGAGGAAATGGAACCCGATCACGTTTGTCAGACCGATGCCGAAGATCGTAAGCGTCAGTCCGGCCACGGTATGATTTGCCATGAAAGTCACGGTCACGATCGCATAGATCAGGGCGCCGAGCGCACCGGCCGCAAAAGCTGCGATCATTGCAAGCGCAAAATTATCACTGCGGTAGCCGACCATAAAGCCCGCGATCGCACCTAAGGACATCATGCCTTCCACACCCAGATTCAGATGTCCGACGCGCTCGTTCATGATCTCACCGAGTGTGCCGAATAAGAGCGGCGTTCCCGCCACAACGGCGGCTACAATAAAGTTCATCAGAAAATTCATACCGCAACACCGCCTTCCGTTTTCTTCTTCTTACGCATCACAAACTGGTATCTGACAAAGAATCCGCCGGCGATCACGAAGAACAGGATGATCCCTTCCAGCACATCCGAGCAGTCCGTCGAAAGCCCGTAAGCCGACTGGATGACACTTGAGCCTTTATCCAGTACGGCAAAGAGAAAGGATACGATCAGGATCCCGACCGGATTCAGATCCGCAAGCCATGCCACGATGATCGCGGTAAAGCCAACGCCTCCCGCAACGCCCGTAGCAAGCGTCAGATCGGAACCGGATGCGTTGGAGAAACCTGCGATACCGCAGATCGCGCCGGATAAGAAGATCGTACGCAGAACGATCTTTTTGACGTTCATGCCCGCGTAATTCGCCGTTGCCATGGATCCGCCGATAACGCTGATCTCATAACCGTGCTTGGTGTATTTTAAGTAGATATAAACCAGGACAAACAGGATCAGCGCGATGATCCAGCCGATATGGATCCCGAATGCCATGGGAAGTCTTGCGTTTTCTTCAAACTGCGC
>JAGCXZ010000233.1 GCA_017961065.1 Lachnospiraceae bacterium | reverse complement strand
TCCATCACAGGCAAGCAGAAGAGGGCAGGCTGGATCTACTTAACGCCCGCGACCCTTCTGATCGCTGGCATGAGTTTCTGGCCGATCATTCAGGCGGTTCTGATCTCGTTTAAGACGTGGTCGAGCGCGAACCTGAAATGGGCAGAACCTCTCACCTACAACTATTCCAGAATGTTCCAGGACAAGATTTTCACAACGGCCATGAAGAACACGTTCCTCTACCTGATCATTCAGGTGCCGATCATGCTGATCCTGGCCATGATCCTGGCGCAGATGCTGAACAATAAAGACCTTAAGTTCAAGGGACTGTTCCGTACCTGTGTGTTCCTGCCGTGCGCAACATCACTGGTGTCCTACTCGCTGATCTTTAAATCCCTGTTCGCAACGCAGGGTCTGATCAATTCGATCTTAATGAATCTTGGCATCATCAGCGAGAACATCAACTGGCTGGGCACACCGTCCACGGCAAAAGCCGTTCTGATCATCGCGCTGATCTGGAGATGGACCGGCTATAACATGGTATTCTATCTGGCCGGCCTTCAGAACATCGAATATTCCGTCTACGAGGCGGCCAAGATCGACGGGGCAAATTCCTTCCAGTCCTTCTGGCGGATCACCGTACCGCTGCTCAAACCGACGATCGTCATGACACTGATCATGTCCATCAACGGTACGCTCCAGCTCTTTGATGAGTCCTGGAACCTGACAAAAGGCGGACCGGCCAACGCGACGATCACCATGTCCCACTACATCTACAACTTTTCCTTCGGACAGGGTGTTGCGAACTTCGGTTATGCATCGGCCATGTGCTTCCTGGTGTTCATCATGGTTGCCGTGCTGGCCCTGATCAACATGAAAGTAGGTGATACGCGTGACTAAGACAATACATCGTTCACATATACAGAGAAAACTGATACCTTCTTACATCTTCCTGACCATCGTATCGTTCCTGTCCGTTTTCCCGCTCTACTGGATGCTGACGGCAGCCACCAATACGACGGTGGAAGTGGCAAGAGGCAAGATCACCTTCGGCACGCATGCGCTGGAGAATTTCCGGGAACTGATCGCAGGGCAGGACCTGTGGGGCGCTCTCTGGAACTCCTTTAAGTATGCCGGTGGCCAGACGATCGTGGCGCTTCTGATCTGTTCGCTGGCCGGATACGGATTCGAGTTATACCATGACAAGTACAAGGATCTGGTATTCTCCGTTCTGCTGCTTGCGATGATGGTACCGCAGGTTGCAACGCTGATCCCGCTGTTCCGTCTGATCTCGAAGATGGGACTGCTGAACACGGTATGGGGCTTTATCCTTCCCGCGATCTCAACGCCGTTTCTGATCATGATGTTCCGGCAGAATTCCAGAAGCTTTCCGATCGATATCCTGGAGGCGGCCAGGATCGACGGACTGAGTGAGACGAAGATCTTTTTCCGCATGTATGTGCCGATCCAGAAGTCGATCTTTGCGGCTGCGGCGGTTATCACGTTCATGAATGCGTGGAACGCCTACATGTGGCCCAAGGTTGTCATGACTGATAATAAGGCACAGACCATGCCGATGCTGGTTGCCAACCTGGCAGCAGGCTATGCGGTGGAATACGGCGTTCTGATGATGGGCGTTCTGTTCTGCTCGATCCCGACCATGATCATATTCTTCATTCTGCAGAAACAGTTTGCGGAAGGTATCACAGGTGCTGTGAAGTAAACGTAGGAGAACATATACAAGATGAGTACATTTGATGTCAGCAGGATCAAGGATCCGGAGTTCTTTGCGGAAAATAAAATAGAAGCGCACAGCACGCACGGGTTCTACCGCAACGAACATGAATTGAAGAGCGGCTGTTCCGGCTTTGTCCTGTCCTTAAACGGAATGTGGAAATTCCATTATGCGGCGAACCTTTCCGCGGCTCCTGCGGGATTTGAACTGCCGGATGCCGATATGAGCGCGTTTCGTGACATCCCCGTGCCCGCACATATCCAAATGGAAGGGTACGGCGTACCGGCCTATGTGAATACGCAGTGGCCCTGGGACGGACACGCGGAGATCAGACCCGGTGAGATCCCGACAGACTGGAATCCGGTTGGAAGTTATGTAAACTTCTTTGACCTGCCGGAACACTTCGACAAGTCAAGGGTTGCTATCTCGTTTCAAGGTGTGGAGAGTGCATTCGCACTGTGGTGTAACGGCAGCTATGTAGGGTATGCGTCAGACAGTTTTACCCCCTCTGATTTTGACTTAAGTCCCTACATCAAAGCGCGTGACAACAAACTGGCGGTGCAGGTATACCGGTTCAGTGCCGGCAGCTGGTGTGAGGATCAGGATTTCTACCGGTTCTCCGGGATCTTCAGGGATGTGTTCCTCTATACAACACCGAAGACGCACATTTTTGATCTGAAGGTCACGACGGATCTTTCCGATGATCTTACCAATGCGACGCTGCAGGCGCAGATCAGGACGACCGGCAGGGCCAAGGCGCGGATCGCACTCTACGCACCCGCTGATGAGACGCGAGGCGAGATGCTTTGTGCCAAGCAGGTTAAACTGGATCTGAACACGGATGTGTCGATCCCCGTTGAAAATATCCGTCTCTGGTCCGCAGAGGATCCGGCTCTTTATACGCTTCTGATCGAGGTGCTTGCCGATAACGGCGACCTTGCCGAGATCGTGTCGCAGAAGGTCGGGTTCAGACGGTTTGAGATCGTTGACGGGATCATGAAACTGAACGGCAAACGGATCGTGTTCAACGGCGTGAACCGCCATGAGTTTTCCTGCACAAAAGGCCGTGTGCCCGCAAGGGAAGACGTGATCACGGATCTGATCACGATGAAGCAGAATAACATCAACGCGATCCGGACGTCTCACTATCCGAACGATGAGATGCTCTACGATCTGTGCGATGAATACGGCATTTATCTGATCGCCGAGAACAATATGGAAACGCACGGTTCCTGGGATGCGTATGTCAGAAAGCAGATCCCGCTTGAGGACGTCATCCCCGGCAACCATAAAGAGTGGGAGCCGATGCTTTTAGACCGGGTAAAATCATGTTACGAGCGGGATAAAAATCACCCGTCCGTTCTGATCTGGTCCTGCGGAAACGAATCCTTCGGCGGCAGCGTGATCTACGAGATGGCACAGCTGTTCCGGAAACTCGATCCGACCAGACCCGTGCATTACGAAGGCATCTTCCATGACAGACGGTTCAACGATTCCACGGATATCGAGAGCAGGATGTATCTGTCGGTGGAAGAACTGAAAGAGTGGCTCTCAGAGCATAAGGAAAAGCCGCTGATCAGCTGTGAGTACCTGCACGCCATGGGAAATTCCTGCGGCGCGATGGAAAAGTACAGGGAACTGACGGAAACGGAAGAGCGCTATCAGGGCGGATTCATCTGGGACTACATCGACCAGTCTGTTACGAAAAAAGACCGTTACGGGCAGGAGTTCCAATCCTACGGCGGTGATTTTGACGAATATCCGAACGACGGAAACTTCTCCGGAGACGGGATCGTTTACGGCAGAAACCGGAAAGCGTCGCCGAAGATGCAGACCGTCAAATACAATTACCAGAACCTGTTCGTGACGTTCGATCAGGACTCCTTTACGGTGATCAACAGGCATCTGTTCACAAACAGCAACGCGTTTGTCTGCACCGTCATCCTCGAGCAGGAGGGAAGAATGATCCGTGAGGCAGCGGTTGCAACGGATGTGGAACCGCTGAGCGAAAAGCCATACAGGCTGCCTTTTGAGATGCCCAAAGAAAACGGCGAATATGTGCTGACGGTTTCGTTTGCCTTAAAGGAAGATACGATCTTTGCGAAGGCCGGACACGAGATGGCATTCGGACAGAAGGTGCTTTGGGTGGAGAACGGAGAACAGCGTGATCCGGAGCATGCCGGTGCGCTTTGCAGGCAGCATGTTCTGTGTCCTGCGCAGGGACTTCTGCGTGAGAATTCGACCATGCGCGTGATCCACGGTTTCAACAATCTAGGCGTCAAGGGCGAGCACTTCGAAGTGCTGTTTTCCTACCTGGCAGGTGGACTCGTATCTTACCGTGCCGGCGGAAAAGAACTGTTAAAGGGTGTTCTGCGGCCGAATTTCTGGCGCGCGCCGACCGACAACGACTGCGGCAACGCAATGCCTTACCGCTACGCGCAGTGGAAGATCGCAAGCCTTTATGCGTCCAACCGCTATCGTAGCAGGAGTTACGAGGATGAAAATCACTATACGATCCCGGAAATCTTAGAGGACGGACCGGACGGCGTGGTGATCCGCTTCACCTATCTTATGCCGACCGAGCCGGAGAGCAGCTGCGCGCTGACATACCGTGTGCTGCCGTCGGGCGAAGTCCGGGTGACACTTTCCTACGATCCGGTCAAGGAACTCGGCGACATGCCGGAGTTTGGCGTGATGATTAAAATGGATGCGGACTATAAGGATCTGACCTGGTACGGCTACGGACCCGAGGAGACTTATGCCGACAAGATGAGCGGTGCAAAGCTCGGACTCTTTACGGAGAGCGTTCGTGACATGCCGGAGTATCTTGTTCCGCAGGAGTGTAAAAATCACGCCGGCGTACGTTATGCAAAGGTGACGGATCAGACCGGACACGGCCTGCTGGTATTCGGGAAGGACTTGAACGTTTCCGCAATGCCTTATACGCCGCATGAACTGGAGAACGCGAGACATCCGTTTGAACTGCCGAACATCCACTTCACTTATGTGCGTGTGGCAATGGCACAGATGGGCGTGGGCTGTAATGATTCCTGGGGTGCGCTGACGCAGTCGGAATACCTGATCGATACGGGAAAGAAGATGGAATTCACGTTCTCGATCGCGGGAGTCTGAAAAAGAATTCTGGAAATAAAAAATATGTTAGGTTGAATTGTCGGAAATGAAATGATATGATTTTCATGTGCACAACTGACGGAGGGCGCGCAGGCGCTGTGGAGTTCACCACATGAAGTGCACGGCTCACGAAACGGTATTGTTTGATCGCCGGAAACGTGAGATATATGTCGACCGTCTGGGCAATCCCGATCAGGGGTTGCCCTTTTTTGCGCGATATGCCCCTCAAGCGGGTGCCGTGCTTGCACGGACACATTTGACGGGCAACACGACATCGAGTAGAGCTTTTTCTGCCCGATAGCGATAAGGAGGACAAGCATGGTAAAGAAAAACATCGAAACGGAACTGAAAAACAATGCCTATCCGGGACGAGGGATCATCATCGGAAGATCCGAGGACGGCAAGTATGCCGTGACTGCATACTTCATCATGGGCAGGAGCGAGAACAGCAGAAACCGCGTATTCGTGGAAGACGGAGAGGGGATCCGCACGCAGGCGTTCGATCCGTCCAAGATGCAGGATCCGTCGCTGATCATCTATGCGCCGGTACGTGTGCTCGGCAACAAGACGATCGTGACGAACGGCGATCAGACGGACACGATCTATGAAG
>JAGCXZ010000232.1 GCA_017961065.1 Lachnospiraceae bacterium | reverse complement strand
GGGATAAACGCTGAAGGCATCTAAGCGTGAAGCCCCCCTCAAGATGAGATATCCATATAGACCCCTTGAAGACGACAAGGTAGATAGGTCATAGGTGGAAGTGCAGTAATGTATGTAGCTGAATGTCACTAATAGGTCGATAGCATTTACTATTTGTCGTAAGGTGTCATCGAAGATGACGGATTCCTTACGACACGGCGACATTCGCAAGCGTAGCGAGCGGATGTTGGAAACACGGCGACATCGCGAAGCGATGTTGGATCATGTTCGATAGTATTCAGTTTTGAAGGCTCAAGCCTGAAGTTCTGTAACGCCTTCGGCGTTACTGGGCACCATTTCCGCTTCGCGGAAACGGCGCATATTCTGTAAGCGCTACGCGCTTATGTTCTGTAACGCCTTCGGCGTTACGTAGCACCACATTTGCTTCGCAAATATGGCGCATTCCTCGATAGCTCAATGGTAGAGCATTCGGCTGTTAACCGAAGGGTTGCTGGTTCGAGCCCAGCTCGGGGAGCTTAGACATATTTCGGACCTTTAGCTCAGTTTGTTAGAGCAACCGGCTCATAACCGGTCGGTCCTGGGTTCGAGTCCCCGAAGGTCCATTTCAGGAAAGATTAAATCAGAAATATACGGTCGGATACAGATCCGGCCGCTTTTTTGTTGTTTAGAACTGTTCCCGGTATTCGGAGGGTGACTTTCCAAAGTGCCGCTTAAAGGCCTTGGAAAAGGTGAATGTGTCTTTGTAGCCGACATTGGCAGCAACCTGACTGACGCTGATCGAACTTTCCGCCAGCAGCTTGACTGCCATCTTCATTCGATAGGTTAAGAGATAATCCTGCAGGGAATATCCGGTCGCATCTTTGAAAAGGCGTGTCAGATAGCTTCTGTTAAGTCCGAGAGAATAGGCAATATTGTCGATCTTTACCGGCTCGGAATACTTAAGCTGGATATAGGAGATCACGTTCTTTACGTATAACAGGGAATTACTGATCGCTGCATCTTCCTTGTTGGCGGAATTCTCGATCATGTAATCACAGATCTTATAGAGCGTGCCGACGCAGTAATACTGCCTTGTGTAATTATTCAGGATGTCCATGGCAAGCGCTTCGATCTCCTTGGAGTGGGAAAGCGCCGTGTAAACGGGATGTTCGGAACTCAGGCCCGCTTCCCGAAGGATCATGGGGATCTTCGGACCGCCGATATGGAACCAGATATATTCCCACGGATCGTCTTTGTCGGCCTGATAGAACGCGCGGGTGTTATCCGGGATCAGAAACGCCTGATGCGCATGGACGTTATATTGCCGGTTATTGATCTTCAGGATCCCTTTTCCGTTGATTATGAAATGCAGGATGATGCGGTTTTTGACAAAGTGTTCATAGGAATAGAGAGGTTCGCATTTGTTCCGCCCCACTTCATAGAGGTAGAAATCATCCGAATCCTCGTAATTGACAAATTTACAAAAATCACAACCTTCCAGTTCCTGCGGCATATGTCATCCTCCGGTCTGATAAAAACAACGGTTTCCTGTTTGTATCCTCAATCTGACTATACACCTGATCCGTCAGATAGACAACACACAGGTCACATTTTGACATCTAAATCTCAAAAAATGACATTCCGACAGACAGCATTTGGGCATATACTGAACATACCTTGACCCGATCATATCACAAATAACTTTTTGAAAGGTTGTACGTATGAATATAATTTGGCACAACCAATCTAAACAGTTCCATTTATACAACGAAAAGATCAGTTATATCATCGGCGTAAATCCGGTCGGCGGGATCGGCGGGATCTATTTCGGCCGGCGTATCCACGATAAAGAGGATATGTCTTATGTCGTAAACCGCTTCAGCCTGCCGAATGTGGCTGTGGATCCCGATACGGAGAGTTATTCCATGGAACTGAACCTGCAGGAATATCCGGCTTTCGGCACGACGGACTTCGGCACGCAGGCCTATGAGATCGAGTTGCAGAACGGATCGAGAGTCAGCTCGTTTGTTTACCGTGACCATAAGATCTTTTCGGGCAAACCGTCTCTTGCGGGACTTCCTGCAACTTACGCAAACGAGCAGGAAGCCATGACACTTGAGATCGTGCTCGAAGATGAGATCGCGAAGATGACCCTGACTCTGTCTTATACGATCTTTGCGGATTATCCGGTGATCACAAGGCATGCGGTATTTCATAACGAAGGCGTTTCGCGGACGAAACTGATCAGAGCGCTCAGTGCCTGCCTGGATCTGCCGGATCAGGATTATGAGTGGATGCAGTTCTCCGGCGCATGGGCAAGAGAGCGTATTCCGGAGACCAAAAAGATCTCCGCCGGTTCTGTTTCCGTTGAGAGCAAACGAGGCACATCGAGCGCAAACCAGAATCCGTTCGTGATCGTAAAAAGACCGCATACGGATGATTTTGCCGGAGAGGCGATCGGATTATCCCTGGTATACAGCGGAAACTTCATCGCCAAAGCAGAGGGTGACTGCTTCGGCCGTCTGCGCCTTCTGATGGGCATTCATCCGGACCGGTTCACCTGGATCCTGAACGGAGGAGAAAGCTTTGAGACACCGGAAGCTGTGATCGCCATGACCTCTGAAGGCCTGAACGATCTGAGCCAGACCTTCCATGAGCTCTATAACAACCATCTGGTCAGAGGAAAATGGAAAAATGAGCCGAGGCCGATCCTGATCAATAATTGGGAAGCGACATACATGGATTTTAACGAGGAGCGGATCCTTTCGATCGCCAAGCGGGCAAAAGAGGCCGGCGTCGAGCTGTTTGTCCTTGATGACGGCTGGTTTGGCGAGCGTAACGATGACTACGCAGGCCTTGGAGACTGGATCGAGAACCCGCAGAAGCTGCCCCAGGGCATGGCGGGACTTGCCAGAAAGCTCAATGCGCTCGGGATGAAATTCGGTTTCTGGATCGAGCCCGAGATGGTGAATCCGGACAGCAATCTCTACAGAAGGCATCCGGAGTGGGTATTATCCGTACCGGGCAGAAAATCATCGCTTGGAAGGCATCAGCTGGTCCTTGATTTTTCCAGGGAAGAGGTGGTTGACCACATCTACGGCATGCTGAAAAAAGTGATCGGCGGCGCGCCCATCAGTTACATCAAGTGGGATATGAACCGCTCGCTGACGGAAGTCTTCAGTCTTGCAATGGATGCGTCCGAGCAGGGAATGGTCTATCACAAACATATTCTCGGCGTATACAGTCTGTATGAGCGCCTGATCCGTGATTTCCCGGACATCCTGTTTGAATCCTGTTCCTCCGGCGGGAACCGGTATGATGCGGGAATGCTTTATTACGCGCCGCAGGCATGGTGTTCGGACAATACCGATGCGATCGACCGGATCAGGATCCAGTACGGCACATCCTACGGATATCCCCTTTCTTCCATCGGGGCGCATGTTTCCGCTGTTCCAAACCTGCAGACCGGGAGGACTGTTCCGATCGAAACGCGCGCCAACGTTGCATGCTTCGGAACGTTTGGATATGAGCTGGATTTGAATAAGATCACGGAGGAGGAATTTGAGCAGGTAAAGGAACAGATCAGATTCATGAAGGAATACCGCGGTCTGCTTCAGTTTGGAACGTTTTACAGGTTAAAGTCTCCGTTTGAAGGCGATCAGGCGGCATGGATCGTTGTTTCCAAGGATAAGAAAATAGCAATCTTCGGTCTGTACTGCCTGCGCTCCAATGTAAATGCGCTCCCCGGCTTCTTAAAGCTTGCGGGCCTTGATCCGGATATGGCGTATGTGCTCGATGATGCCGAGTATTACGGGGATGAATTAATGAACATCGGCGTGACTTTGACGAAGTTATGCCAGAGCGGTCTGACGACCGGTAAAGATTTTGTTTCCTATGTAAAGGTTTTAGAGGCCCGATAGACACATCACAAATTGACATCAAGACGGCACGAAAAACCATACCAAATGATAACGGATTTGCGTATGATTTTATTGTAGTCGTGATCGGGTTAACAAGGGAGAAGGAAAACAGATTACGTTTACACAGAACAGTATGTTCACACAAAGGAGGTTATTTATGAAGAAGAAAGTAATTGCCATTTTATTGAGTGCTGTTACTGTTATGTCTTTGATCGGCTGCGGCAACGCGGCAGCTCCGGCAGCAGATGCGGCAGCACCTGCAGCTGAAGAAGCAGCTCCGGCCGCCGAGGAAGCTGCTCCGGCCGCTGAAGAAGCAGCTCCGGAGAGCATCGGTGAGAGCGTGGAAGGCGAACTTTCCGTAACGATCTGGGATGCAGGCCAGAGACCGGGACTTCAGCAGATCGTTGACGAGTGGAGCGCACAGTCCGGCGTTCAGGCAACCATTCAGGTCGTTGACTGGAACAACTACTGGACACTGCTGGAAGCAGGCGCAACAGGCGGAGAACTTCCGGATGTATTCTGGATGCATTCCAACGTAGCACAGAAATATATGGAAAACGATCAGCTGATGGATCTGACAGACAGGATCGCAGGAAGCGATAAGATCGATCTTTCC
>JAGCXZ010000231.1 GCA_017961065.1 Lachnospiraceae bacterium | reverse complement strand
TCCTTGTACATGCCAACCGGGCTTGATCCGGTCGCGAGTCCGAGCGTGCAGTCCGGTTTCTCACGCACCAGTTTTTCGATCACATCGGCCGCCTTTCTTGCGCCTTCCTCATAATCTTTTACCACAATGACTTTCATGTTCCTATCTACTTGTAGATAATATTTTTACATGCCGCCTTTTCCCGGCAGATCGTATCCGTTCAGCCGCGGTCCTCTTTGATCACGATCTTCCTTGCTTCCTTGTAGATGGAATTTTCCGGAACCACGCCGCGCACGCAGGAAACCGGATAAACATTGCTGTTCCGCCCGATCACGGTGCCGGGATTTAAGACCGTATTACAACCGATATCGGCAAAATCACCCAGCATGGCGCCTACTTTCTTGCGTCCGGTCTCGATGAATTCGCCTTCGTTCTTAATCACAACAAGCTTCTTGTCCGCCTTTACGTTACTGGTGATCGATCCGGCACCCATATGCGCCTTATAGCCCAGGATGGAATCGCCTACATAGTTGTAATGCGGTACCTGAACATTATCAAACAGGATCACGTTCTTGAGTTCCGTGGAGTTGCCGACCACGCAGTGATTCCCGACCAGCGCAGATCCCCTGACAAAAGCACCCGGGCGCACCTCGGTCTCATGCCCGATGATGCAGGGCCCGCCGATATAGTTGTTCGGATAGCGCTTCGCATCCTTGGCGATCCAGACATCCTCCTCCGGATGGTCATATTCCTCCGGCGAGAGCGTGGCACCGATCTTAAGGATCAGTTCTTTGATTCCTTCAAGCGCCTCCCACGGGTACGTAAACCCCTTCAGATAATCGCCTGCCACCGTATGCGACAGGTCATACAGATCCGTTACTTTACAATTCATACTCCGTCTCTCCTTATCCTTCATTCGGTAGTTATCGGGGAATTTTCCAAAACGACGTTTCCTCGCTCGCTAAGAATGCTCACTCAGAAAGTGTTTTGTAAAATTCCGCCGGGTCTTTCGCAACGTCGTTTTGTGATCGCCGGTCGAATTTTTTTAGTATTCGGTGTGATCAGCGTATCTTCTGCAGGTGGCCGGAGGCCTTCATGGCATCGATGATCATGTCGACGCACTTCTCACACTCCTTGTAGGTGGCGGCTTCGGACATCACGCGCAGAACAGGTTCCGTACCGGAGGCACGCAGCAGGACGCGGCCGTCGTTACCGAGCAGCTCCGTCGTCTCATCCACAGCCTTCTTCACAGCAGGATCCTCAAGCGTCTTTTCCTTGTCATCCACTTCCACGTTCTTTAATACCTGCGGATACATCTTCACTTCCGAAGCAAGCACGGACAGCGGCAGATGTGTCTCCACGAGCACCGTCATCAGCATGATCGCCGTCACCAGACCGTCTCCGGTGTGCGCGTATTTCCGGAAGATCACATGACCGGACTGTTCGCCGCAGAGCATGTGGTTATTTTCCTTCATGTTCTCGTAAACATAGCGATCGCCGACCTTGGTCTTCTCATAGTTGATACCGATGTTGTCAAACGCCTTATAGAGACCGAAATTGGACATGATCGTCGTGACTACCGTGTTGCTCGGCAGCATGCCCTGCGCCTTGAAATGCTTGGCACAGATATACATGATCATATCACCGTTGACCACATCGCCGTATTCATCGACCGCAAGGCAGCGGTCCGCATCGCCGTCAAACGCAAAACCCACATCCACTTTATTTTCACGCACATACTTCTGCAGACCCTCGATATGCGTTGACCCGGCGTTGAGATTGATGTTGACACCGTCCGGTGTATTGTTCATCACATAGTTCTTGGCGCCCAGCGCATCAAACACAGCACGCCCGATCATCCACGAGCTGCCGTTCGCGCAGTCCAACGCTACTTTGCAGTTTTCAAACGAAACCGGTGCGATGCTTGTCAAGTAGCCGATGTAACGGTTTCTGCCCGAGTAAAAGTCGATCGTGCGGCCGATCTTGTCATCCGTTGCCCACTTGACGTCGTCGATCTCACCATCGATGAACTTCTCGACAAGATCCTGCACCTCGTCTTCCATCTTCTCGCCTTCGGCATTCATCAGTTTGATGCCGTTGTCAAAGAACGGGTTGTGGCTGGCGGAGATCATGATCCCGCAGTCAAAACCTTCCGTTCTTGTGATATAGCTGACACAGGGCGTCGTTGTTACATGCAGCAGATAGGAATCACCGCCTGAGGATGTGATCCCCGCGGAAAGCGCGTTCTCATACATATATGAGGATCTGCGCGTATCCTTGCCGATCACGATCTTCGCCGGACGGTCTTTACCGTAATACCAGCCGAGGAACCTGCCGATCTTAAACGCATGCTCTGCCGTAAGTACTGTTCCCGCTTTGCCGCGAAATCCGTCTGTACCGAAATACTTGCCCATTCTGTGTTCTCCTTCGTTTTATGATTTTCCCGTATCGGGTCCTTAATCGGCTGCTGCAGCGATATCCTTAAAGGTGCAGTTGTCTGTCTCCACCTCGCCGTCCGCAAAACGGCGGTATTTATTGTCGGTGAAATTACAGTTCCTAAACGCAACATTGTAGGATTCGTTGCTGTTCACAAACGCCGTGTAGTCATATTCCGACGAATCATTGTTTGCAAAGAAACATGTGTCGAATGTGATGTCGCCGCTGTTGTAGAGATCGATCATCGCATATTTGGTGTTATCGTGCATATTGCAGCCGGAAAACTCGACATTGTAGGTATTGTAGAGCGAAGTGATGCCGTACGTGCACTCAAAGATCTCCGTATCTACCACCCGGATATTGTAGCAGTCGGTCGCATCCACGCCGTATGCGCCGCAGCCGTACAGATGACAGTCCTCACAAACGACCGATCCGCTGTTTAAAAAGCGCAGAACACTGCCGCCGCACGTGCCGGGCTCCACACGGTGCCCGAATGTGATCCCGTTGATATCCACATTGTTGCAGTATTCAAAATCAACAACCGGATCATAGGGTGACTCCACACAGATCTCAACCTTTGCACCCTCTTCCGCTGCCAGTCCCAGGTAGCTGAGGTCCTTAAGCTTGACGATCTTTTTGTTATCACTCATGGAGATATCCAGATTCTTCCCGTAGCGGTTGATCTTGTCCGAAATATCCTGGAAGTTGTAAACGCCGCCCTTGAAGATGATCTTCGTGTTATTTTCCAGTGCCGTTACGAATTCGTCCACAGTGGATACCGTAACGGTCTTGTTGTATCTGAAGTCATCCTTATGCGCCATTTCCTCGGAACCGTCACGCAGATACGTATCAACCGTAACGCTGAACCAGGGGTATTCGACATCCTCTGATTCCCAGCTTGAGTAAATCTGCAGCTGATCTTTTCCGACAAGCGTCACCTTGAGCACGGGCTCATCGCCGTGCGGGTTAACGACTTTGGCGTACCACTCCTGATTGTCGCAGGTCTCATAAAGCGGCTCCTGCACGGTCTCTACAGGCATATGATAGCCCGTCGTGCTGGACTCGTATTCCTGGATCGAGTAGTCGGCATACAGTTTTCCGCCGTCCTCATAGATGCTGATCGTCGCGTTCTTGCCGCCGTCTTCTTCCCCCATGTAGGTGTTTTTATCCATCTCTTCGATGGGAACTTTTTTCTCGCTGCTGTAATCCGTCCAGCAGACAAATGTCCAGTCGCCCGCAAGAGATTCGGCAGAGATCTTTCCGACACTCCCGACCTGCGTTGTCCCGGGTGTTTCGGACTTGCTCTCCTCCTGCTGTTCGTCTGCTTTGGTTTCTTCCTTACCGGCTCCCGCATCTTCCTGCGCCGTTTGCGCGGCAGGATCTTTTTCCTCAGCGGTACCGGAATTCCCCTGCCCAAAGCCGCTGCATGCCGTCAGCAGCATCAGCGTAAGAGCCGTAAAAATGATACCCGTTTTCTTCATTTGATACTCCTCTCTCCTGTATAAAAATTAAGCATAAATCCATTCCCCATCATAGCAATTTTTTCACTCTTTTTCAAGGAACGCATACCCCCGCCCGCTCCCGGTGCGGCTCAGCGCAACATGCAGCTTCCGATCCCGTCGATCTCGATATCACCCGATGTATCGGGAAGGGCGATCGTAATCTCTGCGATGCGCGAAGCATCGAATCCGTCTTCTGCCTCACAATCCCTGGGACTGACCCTGACCGTTTCAAACTGGTGCTTGTATTCATAACCGCCGGTGAGCGCATCCGGTTTATAGAGCTGCACACAGACAGATGGCATCAGCTTTTTATCCGCCACCGCCTTATGTCCGTTCCCGTCCGTAAAAATCACACTGCAGGAGACGGGGACGGCATTTTCGGCGTCCGCATTTTCTCTCATGTCCGCCGCATCAAACGTAAACGCTCTCCCGGACAAGTCTTCCCCGCTCGTGCGGATTGTGACCTTGCATCCGCTTTCCTGCGAAACGGTCTGCCCGCCTTTATTTTCATCTTCATCGGGATCCTTCTCCTCATCATCTCCCCAGTGGAACGCGAGCGCACAGTTTTCTCCCGAGGCATCCCCGGTAACGGCGCGCCTCTTTTCGGTCCAGGCTTTTGCGCCCATAACCTCCAGGTGGTACCTTCCGTCTTTCGACACGCCGGGGTTTGTCTGTTCGTCAAAATCAAACCAGCAGGTATACGAGCTGTCCCTGTACGTTTCCAGATATGCCGTATCCGGCAGGGAAACCCTGTATCCTGCAATATCATAAAACAGCGGGAGTTCCGTTTCATCCCCCGTCAGGGTGACATCCAGAAACGCCTTCATCAGCTTGCAGAGCGCATCCCTTTGCTCCCCGGGTGCCAAAAGGTCATGCACATCCAGCACTCTTCCGACCGGGAACGACGAGTCATACCGGCCCCAGAGCGTATTGAACTGTCCGTGATTGGCGCCGTTGATCAGAACCGTCGACTTAAAACAGTTGCCGGCTTCCGATAAGCGCACCAGGTTATACTGCTTCTCTCCCATGACGGTGCTGACATCCTGGTCATTTAAGCCATGGATCAGAAGGTAGTTTACATCCTCGAGTTCAACCGCTTTTCCTGCGGGGATATACTGGTCGCAGACCGGCGCGATCGCGATCACGGATCTGATCGGGAAATGATAGTTGAAGCGGTTGTTGCCGTTATCCGGCTATCTG
>JAGCXZ010000230.1 GCA_017961065.1 Lachnospiraceae bacterium | reverse complement strand
TGCGGCAAGAGCATGACGCTGCGCTGTACCGAGCAGGCAATCCGGATCGTACAGACCGGAGATGAAAATAACCCGGTGATGGCAGAGGATAAAGTGCTGGTTGTCTACCTGCCAGACTGCCATGAGAGCATTGCGGGGATCGTAGCGGGTAAAGTCAGGGAGCGTTACTATAAACCGGCGATCGTTCTGACAAGAGCCGGCGATGAGGAAGAAAACGGGGATAAAAAAGCTGAGGATGCAGCACAAAAGATCGCAAAGGGTTCGGCGCGCTCGATCGAAGCCTATAATATGTATGAAGCCCTGCGCGCTTTTGATAATCTTTTCATCAAGTTCGGCGGACACAAGATGGCAGCAGGCATGTCGCTTCAGGAAGAGAACATCGGAGCGCTTCGGAAGGGCTTGAATGAGGCTGCCGATCTCAGCGAAGAAGATCTGACCGAGAAAGTAAAGATTGATATCGCGATGCCCATGCGCTATGCGACCGGGCAGTTTGTCACGGAGCTGGAGCGCTTAAGCCCGTACGGCAACGGCAACCCGAAACCGCTCTTTGCGCAAAAGGGCCTTACGATCAGCGAACTGACCGTACAGGGGAAAAACAGAAATGTCGTGAAGCTTTCCTTTGCGGGAGAGAGTGCGAAGGGCGTGTGGTTCGGAGACGGGAACGCCTTTGAAAAAGAGTACGCGGCCGGTGATACCGTCAGTGTCGTTTACACGCCGGAATTCAACGAATTCAGGGGACAGGTCAGCATACAGATGCAGATAAAAGAGATCAAGCCGGATACCTAGGGGGTACCGGCTTGAAGTTCTCTTATGAGGGGGGAGATAGTGATTGCTTCATCTATCTGAAACCTATTGTAAAGGGAAAGTGTGTTCAAACTGTGTACAAACCATAAAGAAAAAATAAAGTGATTCTAAAGATAGTAAGAAGCCTCCGGGCGGGTGGAAATCACTTGAGTGAGCCCCCCTCTTTATGGTATAATCTCATCGTGGGCGAAAAGGCGTAAAACGGCGTAAAACCGCGGAAAATCGAAGCTTTTTCGCACATGAAAGGAAGACTTTATGGTTCTTTGGGATCTGGTAAAAGACATATCATATGAGACCGTTCAGCAGGGGGATGACATCCCGGTCACATCCCTGGTGACGGACAACAGGAAGATCGAAGCGGGCAGTGTTTTTGTCTGCATCGCGGGCGCGAATTTCGACGGACACAGTGCCGCAGCGGAAGCCGCACAAAAAGGAGCGGCAGCGGTCATAGTCGAAAAGGATGTCGATGTTCCTGCGGGAATCAGCGTTCTGCGCGTGGATTCCACGAGACGCGCCCTGGCCTATCTGAGCGCGGCTTATTACGGTTATCCCGCCAGGCAGATGAAGGTGATCGGCGTGACCGGCACGAAGGGCAAGACGACAACGACTTACCTGATCAAGTCCATTCTGGAAAACGCGGGTTACAAGGTCGGCCTGATCGGCACGATCGAAGTGATCATCGGTGAGGAACATATCCCCGCCAAAAACACGACGCCCGAATCCATCACGATCCAGGGCTATTTCAGAAGGATGGTTGATGCAGGCATACAGGCCGTTGTCATGGAGGTTTCCTCACAGGCCCTGATGATGCACAGAACCGACGCGATTGATTTTGACCTGGGGATCTTTACGAATATCGAGCCGGATCATATCGGACCCGGCGAACATGAGAGCTTCGAGCACTATATTTCCTGCAAGAGCCTGCTGTTCAGACAGTGCAGGACCGGGATCGTAAACGGCGACGATCCGCATCTGGAAAAGATCCTTTCCGGCCATACCTGCGGGATCGAGACCTATGGTTTAAGCGGACATCCCGATCTTCTGGCGGAGAATATCAGTCTGGTGCATAAACCCGGCTGCCTCGGCGTTGAATTTGACGTTAGCGGCCTTCTTTCGCTGCATATCAGCGTGCCGACACCGGGGAGGTTCAGCGTATACAACGCACTTTGCGCGCTTGCCGTCTGCAGGCACTTTGAGATCGCGCCGGATGCGTTTCAGAAAGCGCTCGGTCAGGCCAAAGTCAAAGGCCGGATCGAGATGATCCCCATTTCCGACCGGTTCACGCTCATGATCGACTATGCGCATAACGGTATGGCGCTCAGGACGCTTCTGGAAACGCTTAAGGAGTATGAGCCGAAGCGTCTGGTCTGCCTGTTCGGATGCGGCGGCAACAGAGCCAAAGACCGCAGATACGAGATGGGAGAGGTCAGCGGCGAATATGCGGACCTTTCGATCATCACTTCGGACAATCCCAGATTTGAGGATCCGCAGGCGATCATTGACGATATCAAGACCGGGATCGGCAAAACGGACGGGAAGTATGTGGAGATCATCGACCGCAAGGAAGCGATCGCCTATGCGATCCACAATGCGCAGGACGGGGACGTGATCATCCTGGCCGGCAAAGGGCATGAGGATTATCAGGAGATCAAAGGCGTGAAATACCCGATGGATGAGCGCGTGCTGATCAAAGAGATTCTGGAGGAAGACGGGGCGGATACGTCCATGTTATGTTAACAAAACGGCACATTCGGTCGCGCGGGATTGCAGTCTATCAGCAGAATATGACCCGAAAATGTTATGTCAACCATAGATTATGTAAACAAATAGTTATGTAAACCGCGCGGGCGTTGCGAAAAACAGGAGCCTGTATCTATGAAGAGGAAAGAATTCACCGATTTCTACAAGGGAAAGAAAGTTTTGATCACGGGCCATACCGGCTTTAAAGGATCGTGGCTTTGCGCGATCTTAAAGCAGATGGGTGCCGATGTGTGCGGCTACGCGCTTGCGGCGCCGGCCCCGAGTCTGTTTTACCTGACGAACATGGCAGAGGGGATCAGATCCGTTGAGGGCGACATCCGCGACCTGCGGCATATGCAGTCCGTATTTGATGATTTTACCCCGGAGATCGTGATCCATATGGCGGCACAGCCCATCGTGCGCGAATCCTATCTGCAGCCGGTCCTGACCTATGAGACCAATGTGATGGGAACCGTGCATATGCTTGAATGCGTACGCAAGTGCAAGTCCGTCAGATCCGTTGTCAATGTCACTACGGACAAGGTTTATTTCAACAAAGAGCAGGAGCAGGGCTATGTGGAGACGGATATTCTGGACGGCTATGATCCCTATTCCAATTCCAAATCCTGTTCGGAACTTGTGACCCACAGTTATATACAGTCGTTTCTGGAAGCACAGGGCGTCGCGGTATCTACCTGCAGAGCCGGCAATGTGCTCGGGGGCGGTGATTTTGCCAAGGACAGGATCATTCCGGACTGCGTGAGAGCGGCATTTGCCGACGAGGCGGTGATCCTCAGGAACCCGCATTCCACGAGACCTTACCAGCATGTGCTGGAGCCGCTGTTTGTCTATCTGACGGTAGCGATGAAACAGTATGAGAATCCTGTTTACGCCGGATGCTACAATGTCGGACCCGATGACCAGAACAATGTCACGACGGGCGTTCTGGCGGACCGCTTCTGTCATCTCTGGAACGCTTTCGAAGCGGAAGAAGGCGGGGACGATTCCGGCTCTTTTAGTTCCGAACTGCGCTATAAGATCCAGGGGGACGGAGGACCGCACGAAGCAGGCTTTTTGAAGCTTGACTGCACGAAGTTAAAATCCATGTTCTTATGGCAGCCGACCTGGAATATTGACGATACGCTGCGCAGGATCGTGGAATTTGAAAAAAAGCGCATGCAGCTGGAAAGAGATCACGCGTCTGCTGATGCAACGGCGCAGGCTCTGAATGCCTGCATGCAGAAGCAGATCAGTGAATTCCTGGGGTAAGCACCGGAGACCTTACAACGCGGCAGGCCGGCTTAACGGACGACTGCCTGAAGCGATATCGTTAAATGAGCAGATAAAGATTTAATTTCGAATAAGCGGATAAAGGGGAAAAAACATGCAGATCGATCGGAACATGACGGAAGAAGAGGCAAGGAAAGAGATCCTTGCGGCTGTGTCGGCCTACTGCGACACGTTTCATAATCAGGACAAACCGTTTCGGGAAGGGGACCGGATCCCCTATGCTTCACGCGTTTACGACCATGCCGAGATGGTGAATCTTGTGGACGCGGCGCTGGATTTCTGGCTGACGAGCGGACGCTTTACGGAGGAGTTCGAGACCAAACTGGCAAAGTACCTAGGTATCCGGTTCTGCTCCCTCGTGAATTCCGGATCGAGCGCGAACCTGCTTGCCTTTATGACGCTGACATCTCCGCTGCTTAAGGAGAGAGCGGTCAAAAGGGGCGATGAAGTCATCACGGTAGCGGCGGGTTTCCCGACGACCGTGACGCCGATCATCCAGTTCGGGGCCGTGCCGGTCTTTGTGGATGTGACGATCGGCCAATACAACATCGATGTCAGCAGGCTGGAGGACGCGCTGTCCGATAAGACCAAAGCCGTGATGCTCGCGCACACGCTCGGAAACCCTTTCGACCTTCGGTCGGTTAAGGCGTTCTGTAAGGATCACGGGCTGTGGCTGATCGAGGATAACTGCGATGCGCTTGGCTCTGTCTATACGTTGGACGGGCAGGATCACTTAACCGGAACGATCGGGGACATCGGCACATCAAGTTTTTATCCGCCGCATCATATGACGATGGGAGAGGGCGGTGCCGTTTACACGAACGATCCGCTGCTGCATAAGATCATCCGCTCCATGCGTGACTGGGGACGCGACTGCAGCTGCCCTTCCGGCCATGACAACCTCTGCGGACACCGTTTTGACAGGCAGTACGGTGAACTTCCGCTCGGATACGATCACAAATACGTTTACTCGCATTTCGGATACAACTTAAAGGCAACGGATCTGCAGGCATCGATCGGCTGCGCGCAGCTTCAGAAGTTCCCGTCCTTTGTGGAGAAGAGGAGACGGAACTTTGACAGGCTGCATCAGGCGTTGGAGAAGATCTCGGACCGCCTGCTGCTTCCCGAGGCCTGCGAGAACTCCAGACCGAGCTGGTTCGGTTTTATGTCAACCTGCACGGGACTGGACCGGAATGCACTGGTCCGCTATCTGGAGGATGCGGGGATCCAGACAAGAATGCTGTTTTCGGGCAACCTGACGAAGCATCCGTGCTTTGACGAGATGAGACAGACCGGGGCGGGTTACCGGATCGTCGGGGATCTGACCAATACAGACAGGATCATGAACGATTCGTTCTGGATCGGGGTTTATCCGGGCATGAGCGAGGAAAAGCTTGACTACATGGCAGGAAAGATCATCGCTTTTGCAGAGAAAGCATAAGATCCGGGCTGGTTTACATAATTCATCGGATGGAGAATACGAGGTATGGTGGAACAGTTTTTACATGACGGATGGGTTATGCACAGAGAAGGGGAATCCGAAAAGATCCCTGCGACCGTGCCGGGGTCCGTTTATCAGGACCTGCTGGATGCGGGAAGGATGGAGGATCCCTATTACCGCGACAATGAACTTGCCGCCCTCAAACTGATGGACGATGACTACACCTATGAGACGGTGTTCGTTCCGGAAGAGGGCATCTTAAACGCAGACCGCGTGATCCTGCGCTTTCACGGCCTGGATACGATCGCGGATGTCTATCTGAACGGGGAACTGATCGGTTCCGTCAACAATATGCACAGGGTCTGGGACTATGAGGTCCTTGATCTGCTCGTGCCCGGTGACAATACGCTTACGGTCACATTTCATTCCCCGACCCGCTATATCAAAGAAGCATATGAACAGGATCCGGCAGAGGGAACAAGCGATGCGATGGTCGGCTTTCCGCTGCTTCGGAAAGCGCACTGCATGTTCGGCTGGGACTGGGGTCCGAGACTGCCGGATGCCGGGATCTGGCGCGACGTGGAACTGATCGGTGTCAATGTGGCGCTGATCGACAGCGTCTATATCACACAGAAGCATGAAGCGGGCAAAGTCACACTCGGACTGGAAGTGGAGCTCAACTGCACGGACCCGGCCTGTGCCGCATCAGACTGCGCGGTGGACGGAAAGTGCGGCCTGACCTATGAGGTGAGGATCACCGCCCCTGACGGTTCGGTTTCCACCTTTGCGGATACGCCGGAGACGATCACGATTGATGATCCGAAGCTGTGGTGGCCAAACGGCTACGGTGAGCAGAATCTCTACACGGTCAGCGTGAGCCTGCTGCAAAAAGGCGTGGTGCTGGACACCTGGGAGAGACGGATCGGCCTTCGCACCATGACAATGCATATCGAAAAGGACGAATGGGGCGAGAGCTTTGCGCATGAGGTAAACGGCGTACAGATCTTTGCCATGGGTGCGGACTATATCCCGGAGGATAACATCTTAAGCCGCGTGACCTATGACCGCACGAAGCAGCTGCTGCAGGACTGCAGGGATGCGCACTTTAACGCGATCCGTGTCTGGGGCGGCGGCTACTACCCGTCGGATGATTTTTACGATCTCTGCGATGAGATGGGTCTGATCGTCTGGCAGGATTTCATGTTCGCCTGCGCGGTATACAACTTAACGGATGATTTTGAAGAAAATATCGAAGCGGAATTTGTCGACAACATCAAGCGCCTGCGCCACCATGCGTCGCTCGGCCTCTGGTGCGGCAATAACGAGATGGAGATGTTTGTCGCAAGGAGCGGCTTAAAGTTTGAACTGGCCAATCTCATCGAATTTAAGGGACAGCTGTCCTGGATCATGGATCAGGCCTGGCAGAACAAGGCATCGCAGAAATCGGATTACATCAAGATGTATGAATATCTGATCCCGAAGACGCTTGCCGAATACGATCCGGAGACCTTCTACTGGCCGGCTTCGCCTTCATCGGGCGGCGCGTTTGACGATCCGAACGATGAAAATCGCGGCGATGTACATTACTGGGATGTATGGCATGGCGGCGTGCCGTTCACGGAATACCGGAAGTTCTTCTTCCGCTACGTGTCCGAGTTCGGGTTCCAGTCGTTCCCGTGCCTGAAAACGGTCGAGACCTTCACGGAGCCGGAAGACAGAAATATCTTTTCCTACGTGATGGAAAAGCACCAGCGTAACAACGCAGCGAACGGCAAGATCATGAACTACCTGTCGGCGACATACCTGTACCCGACTGATTTTGATACGCTGCTCTATGCTTCGCAGCTCCTGCAGGCCGACGCGATCCGCTACGGCGTGGAACACTTCCGCAGGAACCGTGGCCGCTGCATGGGCACGATCTACTGGCAGTTGAATGACTGCTGGCCGGTGGCATCGTGGGCGAGCATCGATTACTTCGGACGCTGGAAGGCGTTGCACTATTATGCCAAAAGATTCTTTGCGCCGATCATGCTCTCCTGCATGGAAGAGGGCATTCTGACGCAGGATACCAATACGAATGCCGAGCCCTATGAGGTGAAGAAGTCGATCACACTCTGTCTGGCCAACGAAACGATGAAACCCGCGGATGTGACCGTCAGATGGGCGCTGCGGGATAAATACGGCGAGATCAAACGCGCGGAAGATACAAAAGTACATGCGGAAGCGCTTTCCTCCGTGTGGCTTGAAACCGTTGAACTGCCGGAAGCCGCGCTGTATGATGACTATGTAAGCTATGAAGCGGCAGATGATGCAGGGGCTGTTATCTCTTCCGGCACCGTGATCTTCTCGATCCCCAAGCACTTCCGTTTTGCGGATCCGCAACTCAAAGTCAGGGTGGAAGGCCGCGAGATCGTTGTGGAGGCACAGGCGTATGCAAGAAGCGTGGAGATCAGGAACCGCAACGAAGATCTGAGACTGTCCGATAACTATTTTGACATGAACGCGGGCGAAAAGCGCGTCAGGATATTATCCGGCGAGCCCGAAGATGTGCGCGTACGGAGCGTTTACGACATCCGGTAAAAAGCATGGCAGAAGGCGATCATTTTAAACAGGCGCTGGGAGATTTCATCCGCAACTTCGCGTATGGGGATGAGATCAGAAAACTGGTAAAAAGAGGGTATGACACGGAACGCATCGTGCGGGAAATGGGATACCCTCTTTCTGATGCAACGATTGATAAAATGGTGCAGCGCGCGAAGGAAGAACTTGCTACGGAACTGCGCGATAACAGCGATCTGTAAAGAATAAAGCAGAGAAGCGCGGGCTTTCAAAAACCGCGGGACGGATGGTGCATATGGCGGTCAGCAGACTGGAAAAGTATCTCGCCGATGCGGGATGCGGCACGAGAAGTGAGATCAAGGCGATCATAAAGCAGGGCAGGGTAAGCGTGAACGGTGCTGTCTGCACGGACGGCAGCAGGCGGGAGGACTATGCGCTGCTTGCGGTTACCGTGGACGGGAAAGCGGTTGCTTATGAAGAATTTGTCTATTACCTGCTGAACAAGCCTGCAGGGTGTGTATCCGCAACGCGGGATGCGCTTAGCGAAACGGTCGTTGAACTGCTGCAGGGCGTGAACACCAAAGGGCTGTTTCCGGTCGGACGTCTTGACAAAGACACGGAGGGTCTGCTTTTGATCACCAATGACGGGCAGCTTGCGCACAGGATGCTTTCTCCGAAGAAGCATGTCGAAAAGAAATATTATGTAAACCTAGACAGGCCACTCGACCCGGCAGACCGTAAACGGATCGAAAACTGCATTGACATCGGCGATGAAAAGCCGTGTCTGCCCGCAGTCATCGAATATGCGGACGAAGATACCTCCGGAAGAACGGTTACCATCACGATCACGGAAGGCCGGTATCATCAGGTTAAGCGCATGTTTGCCGCCCGCGGCTATGAAGTGACCTATCTGAAGCGTCTTTCCATGGGACCGCTTGCACTTCCGGAAGATCTT
>JAGCXZ010000229.1 GCA_017961065.1 Lachnospiraceae bacterium | reverse complement strand
TTTGCCTGCCACGTCTTCCAGCGGGAACTTCACGATCTCACGGTTCTTAACGCCGACCATGTAACCGTAATCATCATTGATGATCAGTTCTGCCGCCTTGGTGCCCAGCCGGCTTGCAAGCACCCTGTCGTAAGGACTGGGTTCGCCGCCTCGCTGCATATGACCCGGAACCGTCACGCGGATCTCCTGCCCTGTCTTTTCTCCGATCAGCGCAGCAATCTCATAGGATACAGACGGATATTTGCGGTTCTCCAGTTTTTCTTTATACTCTTTCTTGCTGAGTGCGGCGTCTTCTTTGGAGATCGCGCCTTCAGCCACAGCCAGGATCGTGAATGCCGCGCCGCGTTTCGTGCGCAGATTGATGGCATCAACGATCTTTTCGATATCATAAGGGATCTCGGGGATCAGGATGATGTCCGCACCGCCGGCGATACCGGCATTGAGCGTGAGCCATCCTGCCTTATGTCCCATGACTTCCACGATAAATACGCGCTTATGTGAGGATGCTGTCGTATGGATACAGTCAATTACATTCGTCGCCAGATTGACCGCGCTCTGGAAACCGAACGTCATGTCCGTGCCCCACAGGTCGTTATCGATCGTTTTGGGCAGCGTAACAACATGCAGTCCCTCTTCGCGAAGCAGGTTGGCCGTCTTGGTCGTTCCGTTTCCGCCAAGGATCACGAGGCAGTCCAGATTCAGTCTGTAGTAGTTCTGCTTCATGGATTCCACCTTGTTGACGCCGTTTTCGTCAGGCTCGCGGATCTGCTTAAAGGGGGTTCTGGAGCTGCCCAGGATCGTTCCGCCTCTTGTGAGGATTCCGGAAAAATCCGAATATGTCAGCTGCTTGTAATCCCCATAGATCAGTCCTCTGTATCCGTCCATGAAACCGTAGATCTCGATCTGTCCGGGTTCATAGGTGAACCACAACGCTTTTACAACGCCTCTCATGGCCGCATTCAGGGCCTGACAATCACCGCCGCTTGTTAAGATACCTACTCTTTTCATTTGCTCTCCTTTTCTGCCCGGCTCTAAACCTGACTCTCTATCACATCCACCATTTCACCGACGTTTTTCATTTTGACAACGGTCTTCATGTCAAACCGTATATCAAATTCCTCTTCCACAGCATCGATCAGCGAAATGTGCATATGGCTGTCCCAGCCGTCCACATCCGCCGCCGTTGTTTCGTCTTTGACCGTGATGCCCTCATCGTCAAAAACGTCTCTGAATACCTCATTCAGTTTTTCGAAAATCTCTTCTCTACTCATTTGCGTTCACCTTGATCCATTGATTTTGCCGCTGATAGTTCTCTTCCACGGTAAATTCCCATTCCGTGTTGCCTTCCGCGTCTTCTTTCACCTTTGTAAAGCCCATCTGGCCGTAAAAGTCTTCGACCATATGGTTTTTGGCTGTGGGGTAGTAGTAGCCTCTGATCGTTTTGATCCCTGCAGCCTGTGATTTTGCGACCAGTTCATCCATCATGGCGAATTCCATGTCGCGCTTAAGCACGCGGCAGCTCATGATCCAGAGATCCATGTGGAGCTTATCTCCGTCCTTATGCCCGATCACAACGGATACGACGCCGTTGTCGCCGAATTTATCCTCCAGTTTCCCGTAGAGGTCAATATAGTCATCCGAACCGGCGATCTCTTCGATCTCCGCGCGTGTATATCTGCGGGTGGTCAGATTGAACTGGTTGCTCTTGTTGGACAGCTGCGCGATCCGGTCGAGGTACATCGGAATGAAGCCTTCTATCGTTCCCTTCATTTCCAGTGACTTTAAGTACTCTCCGTAATCCCCGATACTCTGCGCAAGTTCCATGCGCTGCGCGTTCTGTTTATACATCTCGTTCCGCTTTGCGTCATCGGCGGAAAGAGTTGTGACCTCGAAAAAGCCCGCATGATCCAGAACGCGGATGTAATCCTCAACGCTTCCGATCTCCGGCGCCGCAACGCCCGGCACCTGAGCCCGCACGATCTCGCGTTCCGCCGGATTGTCATCTACGAATACAAAGGATTCGGGAAGCAGATCCAGCTGTTTTGCCGTCTCGACGAGATTGCCGCTCTTGGGATCCCAGTTTGCCTTGATCAGGATAAAATCATCCGGCTTTAAGATACTGTCGGGGTGATTCAGCCCGGCCAGCGCGTTTTCCTTTTCGTTCTTGGAGCATACGTTCAGGATCACGCCGAGATCCTTGTGCTTTTTGATGTATGTCTGAAATTCCGCAAAGACCTGACCCATTGATGTCTCCGGTCCGATCTCGATGTTCTCCACGCCGTCATCCCCGATGATGCCGCCCCAGAGCGTGTTGTCCAGGTCGAGCGCCAGCGCCTTTTTATTCTTGCCAAACAGGGATTTCGTGATATTGCTGAGGTTATATGCCAGCGTCGGGATCGCATCCACGGCCAGCGCATATTTATACATATGCCAGTAATGCGGATCCGACCATTTGTCCAGGCCGTAGCAGGACGACAGATACTGGATATCCTGTATATAGAAATCCTGATGCGAATCCGCGTATTCCGCGAACTTCTCGTTCAGGCGGTTGATATAGCGTACGCTTCCGCGAAAATCACTGGCTTCCGCATTTCCCAGAAGCCTGTAATACGGAAATTCGAAATTATTCTGTATCACGGGGCAGTGATAGGTCTGCTCGATCTTTTCCCACATGACGCGGTAATGATCGAATTCAGCCTGCAATCCGTCATCAACCTCCTGCCTACTCATCTGAAGAGACGGCAGGTTCTGCAGGTTCCTGCTGCCGGTGTGGATATAGATCAGGTCCGGGTGGAACGAAACCAGCTCCGGATTGTCAAACATCACATCTTCCCAGTACTTGGCGTATTCGCATTCATAGAACTCTGCCCGGATCCCCGTGTTCAGCAGAAACAGTTCAAGAACCGCGATGATGTCATGGGTCGTGGATCCGCCCAGGACCGCGATCTTTTTCTCTACATAGTTCCTGTTTTCTTCCAGAAGCATCCTTTTGATGGAACGCTTTTTCTTGATGATATATTGGGAATCAAACGGATATTCCAGCTCGTGCATATCCTGTCCTCGCATGCTTATTCTGATGATTCGTCATACAGAGTTGATTATACCATATACCGCTATTGTGCTCAAGTAAGCAGACATGCCGGGATTGCGTATTTCTGACATAAAATGGTACAATGAATACAGTTGATCGGAAAAATTCATTTTGGGAGGACAAATATGAAAACCTGTTATGTTTTTCTGGCCGACGGCTTTGAAGAGATCGAAGCATTAACGGTTGTAGATCTGTTAAGAAGAGACAATATCCCTGTTCAGATGGTATCCCTTGACGGGAAACCGTATGTGAACGGCTCCCACGGCATCGAAGTAAAAGCTGACTGTACAATGCCGGATGTGAACCTCACGCAGGCATGCATGCTCGTTCTGCCCGGCGGAATGCCCGGAACCGAGAACCTCTTTCACAGCGAAGCGCTTAAGGAAATGGTGCTGGAATTCAACAACACCAATCGCCGGATCGCAGCAATCTGCGCGGCTCCTTCCATCCTCGGGCGCTGGGGGATCCTGAACGGCAAAAAGGCTGTCTGCTATCCCGGACGCGAAGAGATGCTCGAAGGCGCCACCGTCCTGAAAGAGGAAGTGGTAACAGACGGAAACATCACCACATCCCGCGGCATGGGAACGGCGATCGCATTCGGCCTTGAGCTCTTAAAGCTCCTTGACTGCGAAACCGAAGCAGGTGCCATGAAGAACAAGATCATCTACCGCCAATAAAGCAGACAAAGTCAGCACGGAATCCCGCGTTGACTTTGTCCCTGTTTTCTAATATGATAGGTATTGATCTGCAGACGTATCGAAGTGGTCATAACGGGGCGCACTCGAAATGCGTTTGCCCTCCGGGGCACGAGGGTTCGAATCCCTCCGTCTGCGC
>JAGCXZ010000228.1 GCA_017961065.1 Lachnospiraceae bacterium | reverse complement strand
GTAGCCGATCGTCAGACGCATCATAAATCTGTCCATCTGCGCTTCGGGCAGCGGATATGTCCCCAGAAACTCTACGGGATTCTGCGTTGCGATCACCATGAACGGCTGCGGGAGTTTATAAACATCCCCGTCAACGGTGACCTGGTTCTCCGCCATGGCTTCCAGCAGACTGGCCTGCGTCTTGGGCGAGGTGCGGTTGATCTCATCCGCCAGGATCATCTGACGCATGATGGTTCCTTCTTTGTATTCAAAATCACCCGTCTTCATGTTATAGACCGAGAGGCCGACCACGTCTCCCGGCAGCGTATCCGGTGTGAACTGGATCCTTCCGAAACTGCAGTCAACGGATCGGGCCAGTGTACGGGCAAGCGTGGTTTTCCCTACGCCGGGCACATCCTCCAGCAGGATATGGCCCCCCGCCAAAAGGCATGTCAGTACGTCCTTTACCACGTCTTCCTTCCCGACAAACACAGAATTGATCTGCTCCTGCAGTTGTTGTAATCTGTTATTTTCCATACGCATTCCCCGCTTATCTTAAGTATCCCTGATTTCTTCTGCTGTCGCCCGATGCGGCACTGTCATTCACGTATTTAACCGGATCCGCTTACTGCAGATACATCACGTAGATCTGGCACGGATTCTCCTCTCCCCACAGTTCGGGGATCACTTCAAACTCCTTGAATCCGCAGCTGAGATAGAAACGATTCGTGATGTCATAATCGTCATACATGCCCATTTTCACCGTTTTCACCTGCATGAAGGAATAGCCGGCTTCTGCGGCGATCTTTTTGGCCTGTTCAAACAGCGCGCGGCCCAGACCCTTCCTGTGATACTCCTTCAGCACGCCCATGACGGCCAGTTCAACTGTTTCCTTTCCCGTTTCCTTCAGGCATAAAAAACCTGCATATCCGTCATCTTCTTTTGCCGCCAGAAAGATCTTTTCCGCACTTTCTCTGATATACCTCTCCCTGCTCTCCTCTACCTCGAACCAATCCGTAAGTGCCTCAAGGATCGCACGGCTTATCTCCTGTTTTTCCTTCGGATCCGTTATCCTGACTACCATTGTTTTTTCCTTTCCGTTATAACATTCTGTCCGTGTTTTCTCAGACGGTCTGATCCGGATAATCCCAGAAACCGCCCCTGTGGAAGTTCTCGTTCCCGAGCGGTTTTGCCGTCAGTTTGAACATCACGCAGCCGTCGGGACAGACAACGGTCTTGGTATACTTACCGTCACCGCCCAGGTTCTCCAGATCACCGCCGCTCCTTACCGCTTCCATCAGGGGATAGAGCATCATCATTGTCTTGGAACAGATCCCGTACCCGTCCCCGTTAACGGGGCATCCGTATGTGCAGGTATATCTGTCACCGATCTCTTCTCCGTTCCGGCAATACCGTTCCGTGTGATCTCCATGTAAAAAACCGGTAACCTCCACCGTAAATTCATATTCTTCATCATACCATTTTTTCATGATCTTCTCCCTTTTTCACAAAGTCTCTTATGGTATCCCAGTCAAAACACCGCCTGTAATTCTCTCCCGGAAAGTCGCACGCCTGATTCCACGGACGGTCAATGACCATCACCTGCAGATTTGGCAGATGCTCAAAAAAACGGAATGCCGACGGGGAATCTTCTATGGCATAGTCAAAGTGCATCTTCTTGTAATCCGCGATCTCAAGGCCGAACGCGGTACCTTCCGTAAAACTCTCCCACCCATACTTGTTGAGACAGTACAGTTTGACGCGTTCCAGTCCGTGCCGGTCCAGCCATGTACGGGATGCTTCATAAGCACTGTACGGCCGACCGGTGATGATGGAAACATCATGGCCACCGTCAATCCAGCCGTTAACGGTACCGACCGCGCCCGGCGTCTCTTCGATCGACAGGAGAACCTCCGGTCTGTGGCCTTCGATCATCATCCGTTTATAATCCTCTTCCGGCAGGGAAAACGATCTTTGCAGGTTAAAGAACCTGATGTCCTCATATGGTACGGTTTTTCCGAACATCTCATTTACAAGCGCTGAGAACCGTCTGGCTGTCTCGCACAGGCAATCATCAAAATCAATGTAAAAATTCATTTCCCGTATATTCCTTTCTTTTTTCAAACCGTCAGCTCGATCAGATTCCCCTCGATTGCAACGATGCACGACTCATAATACCCGTCGCCGGTCGTTCTCGGCCCGCTTGCCACCTCATAACCGGCGGCTTTGATCTGCTCTGTCAGTTCATCCACCTTTTCTTTGCTTCCGACCGAAAAGGCGATATGCGAATATCCGGTACGTGCCGCGTCCTTACTCTCATCAGACATATTCGGTTTCTTCATTATTTCAAGCCGGGCCCCGCTGTCAAAAGAGATAAAATAAGATCTGAAGCCTGTGTTTTCATTATGATATCCGTCATTTGATCTCCCGTTCAGATAGCTTTCAAAGAAAGCTTTCGTGTTTTCAAGATCCTTTACATACATGGCAACATGTTCTATCATCATGGTCCGATCACCTTCCTGTTTTATCATAATATCATAATAACGATCATTCATCATGCCTGAACCGTTTGAAAGAAATGATCCACATGTTTCCCGATCGCCGCGATACACTCATCTTCTCTTTCCGGCTCCCTGTCCCAGATCCCCATGTACATGATCACAGGTGAGTAAAAGTAAAGCGCCGTCTGCTTCGGATCGTCTTTTTTGATCAGTCCCTGCTTCATGAGTTCCTCAAACAGTTTTTCATCATGTTCAAGCATTGTCTCTACGTATCTCTGTGTATACATCGCTCCCAGTTCTTTACTTTGAAACTGCGATAATGTCAGCATATGGCGCACCTGTTTCGAATAAGGGTCCTTCATGGTAAATCCGACAAGCTTTAACACACGCTCGCGCAGCTTCTCGGCAGTGATCCCGGCATATGCGGCAACATCCTCCTCTCCGATCCTTCCGGTCGTAAAGTGCATGGACAGGCTGCCCAGAAGCGGATCATATTTTTTGTGCGCCTCCTCGATGATCCGGTCAAAGATCTGCTGCTTGTTCTTAAAATGCTTATAAAGCGCCGCTTTGGAAATGCCAAGCGGTTTTGCTATGTCGCTCATGGATGTTCCGGCATAACCCTTCTCGGAAAACTGCTTTAATGCTTCATTCAATATCATCTCTTTGGTATTCATCTTACCCCCGTAAACTCCTTCAGTGCATTTTCTATTTCTTCCTCATGTCCTTCCATCAGGTGTCCTCCTCCGGAAAAAGGAAGGAATGTACAGTCTTTCAGGATTCCGCTCCAGGCCTTTGCGGATTCGAAATCCGCAAGTTTATCATCACGGGAATGAATGATCAGAACGGGACATTTCAGAGCTCTCATGTCATAGTTTTCATAGTTGTTTGTTTTGTCTGTATTCGTGATCCTCCCATCAAAAACAATACCTTCTTTTCTGTCCTTCATTGGAAGGATGGTGTTGACCGTATCTCTTTCCATTCCCATAAGCGGCTCAAACAAAGGGCTTATCATCCACATGCAGAGATCGTTGCAGAAGAACGCCGGCGGTCCTGCATAAGAAGCCTCCTTCACGGGCTTTGTCAGTTCCGGATATCCGGAACAATACAGGATGAGACCGCTACACCTTTCCGGATGAACGATCGCGAATCTGATCGCCGCGGTCCCTCCCGCACTGGTTGCCAGCACATACAATCTGTCTATGCCCAGTTGGTCAAGGAGTTCGACCAATGCTTCTGCCTGCATATCAATATCCGCGTTTTCCGGCATATCGCTCCCGGGATATCCGAATCTTGAAGGTGCGATCACCCGGAACAGGCCGGTCTTGTCGCCCAGCACATCAAAGCCCTGATCGTATCCTCCGCATATCCCGTGACAGACCAGGACGGGAACCCCTTCGCCCTC
>JAGCXZ010000227.1 GCA_017961065.1 Lachnospiraceae bacterium | reverse complement strand
TCGCCGCGGCGATCGGAGAAGACGCAGGAACGATCGAAGATGTATACGAACCGTATCTGATCAAGAACGGGTTCATCAACAGGACACCGCGCGGCAGGGTTGCGACAAAGAGTGCCTATGATCATTTTTCGATCCCGTTTCCGGAATAGCTCGTTTCGGGTTGTTTTTCTGCAGGATTCTGTTATAATTAAATCTGGTTTATGATCATAGGGACTGTCATAGATCTCATGTCATTTTGCGGGGGATATCTGTATGGCCACAAAGAACGATGCCGAAGTGATCATCGGTGGAAAAGTGATCACACTCAGCGGTTACGAAAGTGAGGAATACCTGCAGAAGGTTGCTTCCTACATCAACAACAAGATATTCGAGTACAATAAAGTCGAATCATTTCGCAGACAGCCGCTGGATATGCAGGGCATTTTGCTTCAGCTGAATGTGGCGGATGATTATTTCAAGGCCAAGAAACAGATCGAAACGCTGCAGGAGGAACTCGAAGCCAAGGACAGAGAACTCTACGATCTCAAACATGAACTGATCGCTTCGCAGATCAAACTGGAAAGCAAAGAAAAAATGATTCGGGAATATCAGAACGACATGACCGAAAGAAAAAGATAAAAAGATCGAGTAGGGATTCCTGCTCGATCTTCTTTCTATGGAGAAATGATGTCAACGATCACGGAACTGCTCGCGCCTGCGGGAGATTACGATTGTTTCCTCGCGGCGATCCATGCGGGCGCTGATGCCGTCTACCTCGGCGGAAACTATTCCGCAAGAGCATATGCGAAGAACTTCACGCAGGATGAACTCCTGCAGGCGATTGACTATGCCCATCTGCATGAACGCAAAGTCTATATGACGCTCAATACCGTTATGAAGGATGAAGAGCTGAACCGGATCCCGGAATACCTTCTTCCGTTCTATGAAGCGGGTCTTGACGGCGTGATCGTGCAGGATATCGGACTTTTTACACTGATCCGTACACTGTTCCCCAAACTTAGCGTTCACGCAAGTACACAGATGACCGTCACGGATTTAGAGGGCGTTAAGCTCTTATCGGATCTTGGGGCTTCCCGCGTTGTTCTGGCAAGAGAACTGTCCCTTCGGGAGATCAGCCGCATTCACGACCGGATCGATACGGAACTTGAGTGCTTTATTCACGGGGCACTCTGTTATTCCTATTCCGGGAAATGCCTGATGTCGAGCATGATCGGCGGCAGGAGCGGTAACCGCGGCAGATGCGCGCAGCCGTGCCGCCTTCCGTATAACGATTCTTATCCGCTCAGCTGCAAGGATATCTGTACGCTTCCCATTCTGCCCAAACTGATCAGCGCCGGGATCACATCCTATAAGATCGAAGGCAGGATGAAGAGTGCCGGATACGTAGCAGGCGTTACCGGGATCTACCGGAAGTATTTTGACAGGATCCTGCAGGCTCCGGATGCGCCGTATGCCGTGGATCCGGATGATCTTTCGGATCTGATCTCCCTTTATACCAGAGGCGGAAACAGCGACGGTTATTATGAACAAAGAAACGGCCGGGATATGATCACACTCGAAAAGAGCGGATATGAAAAATCAGACGCGAAAGAGCACGATGCGATCTATGATACCTATACGGAGCCGTCAAAGATCCCGGTAACGATAGATGCTTCCTTCTGCCCCGGTGAGCATTCAAAGCTTACCCTATCCTGTGAGCGTGCTTCCGTTACGGTGCAGGGGGATGTTGCAGAGGCCGCCAGAAACCGGGCAATGACGGAAGAGGAGATCAGAAAGCAGCTTGTCAAACTCGGCGGAACGGAATTTGACGCTAAGAAGATACAAATTGACATACATGGAGATGTGTTCCTTCCGGTATCGGCGCTGAACGCGCTGCGAAGAGCGGCAACGGATGCGCTTAAAGAGCAGCTGCTCCGGCCGCAGAGAAGAACGGCCGCAAAAGATAGCATAACAGGTTATGCGCAGTTTAAACCGGAAACGGAACGCGCTAAGGAAATTGCAACGGATAAGATCCTGCTGCATGTACAGGTTCTTGGCCAAGAGCAGGCAAAAGCCGCCATGGATACGAACCTTGTTGACCGGCTGACCCTCCCGCTTGCCTTGTATTCGGATCTGAAAGAGGTCTGCAGGGCTTGGTCCTGTGATCGGAACGGATCAGAACAGAAGGAACTCTTTTTATCGCTGCCCTATATCTGCAGGGAGGATTATTTTGGCATAAACAAAGCAGAGTGGGATGCAGTCCTGAACGATCCGCTGATCGGCGGATTTGTGATCTCCAATTATGAGAGTCTTGAGATGGTGAGATCCTGCCGGGATAAGAAGATCCTTGCGGACCTGCATCTGTATGCGATGAATCATCCTGCGGTTGAAACACTGCAGCACCTTGGTGTAACGCAGACTACGGTACCGGTTGAAGGAAACAAACGGGAACTGATCGAACGGAATATGACGGGAGAGGATCTGATCGTTTACGGCAGGCTGCCGCTCATGGTCAGTGCCCAGTGCGTGCAAAAGACGCTCAACAAATGCATGCATGAACCGGGCTTCCTGAAACTGAAGGACAGATACAACGTAAAGTTCCCTGTCTATCACGATTGCATTAACTGCTGCAATGTCATCTATAACAGTGTACCGGTTTCGCTGCATGATGATGCGAAACTTTTTTCCGATCTGAAGATTGCTTCCGCAAGGCTGGCCTTTACGGATGAGAGTGCCGCTTTTACGGCAGATCTGATCAGACGGTTTTCCGGACTGCTTTTGGATCAGATCACTTTTGAAGCAAAATATCCGTTTACCAGAGGACATATGCAGCGGGGTGTGGAATAAACCGGGCGTAAGAGGGATCACAAGTGAGAACGGTCATCATTGCCTTATCGCGCTATCTGATCATATTGTTCATGCTTACCTATACCTTTGAATGCTTCAGCATGTTTTTGCGGAAGAACGAAGAGGGCAGGAAGTATATCTATATCAGGCAGAACATCTGGATGTTCTGCTTTCAGGCCGTGGCCTATCTGGATCTGTTTTTGACGGAAAGAGATGCCGTGATCGGACTTTATTTTGTGCTGCAGTTTCTGATCACGTTTGCTGTTCTGATCATCTGCCATATCCTGTATCCGCACGCGAATAAGCTGATCTTAAACAATATGTGCATGCTCCTGTCCGTCGGCTTTGTCATGATCACCAGGCTCTCGCACGAAAAGTCGGTGCGTCAGCTTTCGATCGCCGCATTCACGCTCATACTCAGCATGCTGGTACCGATGCTGTTCAAAAAGATCCGGTTTTCCGATAAGATGACACCGGTGTTTGCCGGGATCGGGATCGCATCCCTTTCGATCGTCCTTCTGTTTTCCGGCGCGATCAACGGTTCCAAACTCAACATTTCATTCTTCGGGATCACGTTCCAGCCTTCCGAATTTGTCAAGATCACCTTTGTCTTTGCGATCGCGGGACTGCTGTATCGGGCCTGTACCCTTAAAAGCATTCTGATCGCAAGTGCCGTTGCGGGTCTTCATGTGATCATCCTCGTCCTTTCCAAGGACCTTGGATCCGCTGTCCTGTATTTTGTCGTTTATTTCTCCATGCTCTATGTCGCGACGGCAAAGATCTATTATTACCTGGTCGGGTTTGCGGGCGGAGCGCTTTGTTCCGTTGCCGGATATTTCCTGTTTTCCCATGTCAGGACAAGGGTACTGGCCTGGAAGGATCCGATCGCCACGATCGAAAATGCCGGGTATCAGGCCTCGCAATCCCTGTTTGCGATCGGAACGGGAGGATATTTCGGCATGGGCCTCGGAGAGGGTTCCCCGCGTTCGATCCCGGTTGTGGCGGCAGATTTTATCTTTGCTGCGATCTGTGAGGAACTCGGCGTGATCTTCGGGATTTGCCTGATCTTAGTCTGCTTAAGCTGCCTGATCATGTTTTTAAATATCGCGTTCCGTTTTCATGATCCGTTTTATAAGCTTTTGGCTGTCGGCTTAAGCGTTACCTATGGGTTTCAGGTGTTCTTAACGATCGGCGGCGTCATCAAACTGATCCCGTTAACCGGCGTGACCCTGCCCCTTGTCAGTTACGGCGGCAGTTCCGTTATGGTTTCCCTGTTCCTGTTTTCCCTGATCCAGGGCATGTATATTTCGGTGAAAGAGAAGAGAACATGAACCTATTGTTTTGGAGGAAAAATAAACAGCATAAAGACCCGGGCATGCAGAAGGGCAACAGGGAGATCCTTGTGATCACCTATGTGTTCATTGTCGCTTTTTTTGCCATGATCGCGTATCTGTTTTATTATATGCAGTTTGTCAGTGAGGATCTGATCAACAATTCCTATAACAAACGGCAGGATCTGTTTGCGCAGAAGGTGGTCCGCGGACAGATCTACAGCAGGGACTACGATCTGCTCGCGTATACGGATACGGACGAGAACGGGATCGAGACCAGGGTATATCCCTACGGCCCGCTCTTTGCGCATGCTGTCGGTTATTCGACCCACGGCAAGACCGGTGTGGAATCGATCGTGAACTTTAAACTCTTATCCTCCAATATCAACTTTGGCGAAAAGGTCCGGAATGATTTTGAAGGTATCAAAAATCCCGGCAACCATGTGATCACAACGCTTGATGTTTATATGCAGCAGGTTGCGTCCGTATCGCTCGGAAACAGACGGGGCGCGATCATCGCAAGCAACATCAGAACCGGTGAGATCCTGGCGCTTGTCTCCAAGCCGGATTTTGATCCAAATGACATGTTGATGAACTGGGATGCGATCAACGACGATACCGAACAGTCTGCGCTC
>JAGCXZ010000226.1 GCA_017961065.1 Lachnospiraceae bacterium | reverse complement strand
GGATCACCATGGCAGCCTGCGCCGTACAGGGCGCAAACCCGTTCTCCGTATTCTTAAAGACACCCGCAAGAGATCCGTCGGTACATCCGTCAACATCCTTTCCGGGTAACAGCATCCTGCGCGCTTTCTCTCCGTCTATATGCTTCGGCAGCGGTCTGAACAATAAGATCCCGTGCGTATCCGCATCATCATTCAGACCCTGCAGGGTTTCAAAAAACGCCGTCTCTTCTACATCCGCAGGCAGCACAACGCTTTTGACCCTGATCCCGACCGCTTCACAACGCTTCATCGCGCCGCGCTCGTAGGAAAGGTCATCTTCCCGCTCTCCGACACGCAATATGGACAGTGTCGGTTCGATCCCGCGTTCCCTGCAGGTTGCAACCTTCTGTTTTGTCTGTGCGTCGATGGCATCCGCCACCGGTTTTCCCTTTAACAATTCAGCCATTTTCACGCCTCATAAACCGACGCGAACACTTCGTCCGCGAGTTTTGTGTAATCCGTAAACCGTTCTGCAACCTCCCGGTCAAGCGTATCTGCATACGTACGGTCCTTCATCAGTTTGGTGTTCACGCGCACATTCATCGCCGCGCCTGCGATCGCCGCCCGGCACATCGCCGCTCCCGTTGCGGCATCACTGATCATGATCCTGCTGCCCTTTGCGGCAAAATCACGCAAGAGCTCTACCGCTTCGCAGGAGAGTCTCATGATCTCCATCGGAACAGCCGCCGCGTCTTTTAAGCAACGCTCCATTACGGCATCCCGTTCGGGATCGTCTTTTGACATCCCGTATGCTTTGGACAGCGGCTCAAATGCCTCCGCGTCCTTTTCCACATACGCAAGGAGCCTGCTCCTTAAGTCCTGCGCACGTTCCATCAGCGCGCGGACATCCTCCTCGACATCGGCATAGGTTTTCTTGCCGACCGTAAACTCTCCGACCATGTCTCCGAGCGCGATCCCGATGCTGCCGGCCAGGGCACACGCACCGCCGCCGCCCGGAACGGAGGATTTGGAAGCCAGCGCCTCCGTAAAAGCCCTTACCGATCCTTCTGTCAGTTTCATCTTGTTCTCCTGTTCTTACCGGATCAGGTCTTTCTCCAATACGAGTTCCCTGATCCTGCCTGCCATATACAGCGACCCGAATGCCACAACAGGTGCATCCTCCGCCTGTTCAAGCACCAGATCCACGCCTGATTCCACGCTCTCTGCCGCTATGGCGGGTATCCCTCTTTTCCGGAACACTTCCGCATATGCATCTGCTTCCAGTGCACGCGGATTATCCGGTTTTACGCAGATACACTCCTTTGCATACGGAGCGATCCTCTCCGCGATCAGTTCATAATCCTTATCCGCCAGAACGCCGGTCAGAAAGCGGACCTTTTTGTCCGGCAGGACCTGATCCAGCGTCTGAATGAGCGCAAGCGCGCATTGCGGATTGTGACCGCCGTCAAGGATGAACGGCGGATCCTTTCTCAACACCTCAAACCGGGCGGGCCAGACTGTCTGTTTTAAGCCTTCCCGGATCTGCTCTTCCGTGATCTCAAACCCTTTCCGTAAAAGGATATCTATGATCTCCAAAGCAACGACCGCATTGCGCAACTGATGCTGTCCGCACAGCCGGATCTCATAGCAGCGGCCGTGATAGGAAAACTTCTGTCCCTCAAGCGACACCCCGATCAGTTCTGCTTCATCTCCCGCTATAACAAAAGGAACGTTCTTCTCTTCGCAAATGCGGCGGATCGTATCGACCGCTTCGCGCTCACTTTCATAGCAGACCACGCTGCATCCGGGTTTGATGATCCCGGCCTTGGTCGATGCGATCTGCGCAAGCGTATTCCCCAGGTATTCCGTATGTTCGAGCCCGATGTTCGTAAAAGCCGCCACCACGGGCGCATCGATCACATTGGTCGAATCCAGTTCGCCGCCCATACCGACTTCCAGAACGACGATATCACACTTCTCACGGTAAAAATGCTCCATCGCGATCGCCGTGATCAGCTCAAACTGACTCGGATGATCCTCCATGGCGTCCGCGATCTTTGCGACATCTTCCGTGATCGCAGCCAGCGCTTCGTTCGGGATGTTGACCCCGTTGATCCGGATCCGTTCGTTAAAATCACACACATGCGGAGACGTGAACATCCCGGTCCTGTAGCCTGCGGCGGCAAGAACGGAGGCTGTCATTGCGCAGGTGCTTCCCTTTCCGTTGCTTCCGGTCACATGCACGAACCGGCACTTCTTCTGCGGATCACCCAGCTTACGGAGCAGCTCCACGGTCCGCTCCAGTCCCATTTTGGATTCGCTCCATGTGTAGTTTTCTATATATGCGATCGCGTCCTCTGCTGTCATGGATTCTCCTTATCACACCAGCCATTCCGTCAGATAGACCGCCAGACAGGCTCCGATCGCCACGCGGAACAGATTGCCGTCAAAAAACGCGAGCACCAGGCCGACAACAAATCCGGCGAGTCCCGACCATACCGATCCCGTTGCATAAATGATCGCAGGGAAAGTCATGACCGCCAGTGTGACATACGGCACGTAGTACAGAAAAGATCTGATATATTTGTTTTTGATACCCTTACGGATCAATGTCAGCGGCAGCATGCGGATCAGATAAAGCGTTCCGGCAGCCACCAGCAGATAAACGTAAAAATTCGTTTCCATGTATATTCTCTACTTTCCTAACTCTCCTGTTTCTCCTCTTCACGGATCGGCCGGATCAGTGCCGCGGCGGCGGAAATGACAACCGTCAGGATGATGATCCGCATACTGGAAGATATGCCCGACAATACCGGAAGTTCCGAACACAGGAAACTCAGCAGCATGGACACCGTGACCAGAACCGCCAGCACCTTATTCTTTCTCGCGCCCGGAATGATGATCGCAAGGAACATTCCGTAAAGTGCCACACCCAGCGCCGTTTCGACACGCTCCGGAAGGATCGCGCCGACTGTGGCCCCGAGGACCGTTCCGAGCGTCCAGCCGGGTACGGCCACCGTAGCGGCTCCGTAATTGTAAAACGGGTTCAGTCTGCCCTCCACATTGGATGCGATCCCGAAGATCTCGTCGGTGACAAAACACGGCAACAGAAGCCTGTGGATGAAATGCGTCTTCTTATCTATTTTCTGGGACAAGGAACTGGACATCAGCAGATATCGCAGATTGATCACCAGCGTTGTGATCGCCATCTGAACCAGCGTATCCGCAGCCGCGATCACCTGGATCGCCGCGAACTGTCCTGCGCTTGCCAGCATGACCGCCGACATGCAGCCGGCCTGAAGCGGCGTGATCCCTGCTTCCTTTGCCGTGATCCCCATCGCAAACGATACCGCAAAATATCCCAGGGCGATCGGGATCCCGTCCTTTATTCCTTTCCCGTACCAGGTACGATTGCTCATCATGATACTCCTCTGATTCTTAAAACCCACAAAACTCATTATAACGGTGCACTGCCCGCAGGTCAAAACATATTTGCGCCCCGTACGGACAAAAAAGCACATGGTCACATCCTGCAACCATGCGCTGTAAAGCCTTTATTGTTATGATGCTTATTCGTTGTCCGCCGAGACACCGAGTCCGACGGCTCCGGGTCCGGTATGTGCAACAACACTTGCCGAGAGCGGATCAAAGAACAACTGCGCTTTCGGGAATGCCTCGCGTCCCATTTTCATCCACTCCGCTTCTTCTTCCTCCGAAAGACCTGCGCCCGTAAGCCCGACCAGGATCTTTTCGGGGTCGACATCGGCAAAACGGCGGGCCACGTCATCCTTCAGAGCATCCAGCATTTTTTCCTGGCATCGTTTCATGGAGCCGCGCATATTGGCAAACGGTTCCAGTTTTTCCCCCTGAATGGTCAGGATCGGTTTGATGCTCAATAAGGTACCAAGCGCTGCTGCCGCCGATGATACTCTTCCGCCTTTTTTCAGATAGTCCAGTGTGTCCACGGCAAGATAAATGGAGGAATTGTATGCGTCTTTCTCCAGGAATTCCGCTATACTCTTTCCGTCCTCTCCGCGATCTGCCATCTTTTTGGCACCCAGGACCGCTGTCCTTAACGTTACCGATATTCTGTGATTGTCGGCAACAAATACCTTGCCTTCGTAGTCATCCTGCGCATAACCCTTTGCCGTCATACAGCTGGAGCTCAGTCCGCTTGACATCGGAATATATACGATCTGATCATATCCTTCCGAAAAGAGTCTGTCCCAGGTATCCAGCACGTCTCCCGGAGAAGGCTGTGAAGTGGACACATTTCTTCCGCCCGTCAGCGCGGAATAGAATTCCTCTTCGGTAATGCTTTCGCCTTCAAAATAAACCTCATCATCGATCAAAACCGGCATCGGCATTACATGGATACCAAGCGACTCTGCTTCTTTTGTCAGGATTCCACTGTTGGTATCCGTCAGTATTGCTGTTTTCATTTTCTATCCCGCCCGCTCTATAAGATACTTCACCAAGTGTATCATTTTTCCGGTCATACCACAATACCAAATCATGCAACGATATTTCCCGGCGCATTATCTAGGAAACGGCTATGGTATAGGATGTCTTGAAAGTGCCGCCCGGCTCCAGTTTCTGCTCAAACTCACGGTCCTGCAGTTCACCTTCAAAATCTTCCGAATCACATCTTCCGTACCAGGGCTCGATGCAGACAAAGGGTGCGTCCTTGTGCGGCGGCGACCAGAATCCGGCAAGCGGCATTTCAAATGTTACGCGGACGGATCGTGCCGAGGTGTCTATTTTATTGCCGGCCTCATCCCATTTTCCGAGTTCCACGCTTCCAAGCTGGTGTTCCTCGATCACGAGTGTATCAATATCGAACAGTTCCGGAGAAAGCGGCAGGATCCCGTTTGGAATGGGAATCTCTTCCGTCCGGTCCGTAATGAATCCGGTTGTTCCGAAAATACGGTTGTTCAGAACGGAAAGCGGCTGTCCCGCCGGATCGTAAAACCGCAGCGCCTGCCCCGAGAGCTTTGGCACGCGGAATGCCGGGTGGGCTCCGATCGAGAAAAGCAGATCCTTTGTGTCCGGATTGCTGACTTCCCAGATAACCCGGACTGCATTGTCTTCCAGGCGGTACCCGACCTTTAATCCCCAGCGGAACGGATAATTGACCTTTGTTTCCTCCGTATCACGCAGTTCCATCCACAGTTCGGTATCCGTCTGCTCCAGCAGAGAGAATTCCATGTCCCGGGCGAAGCCGTGTTGTCCCATGGTATAAGTCTTTCCGTTGTAACGATATGTTTTTTCCTTCAGGCCGCCGACGAACGGAAACAGGATCGGGGATGTGCGGTTCCAGTAAGCCGGATCCGCGTCCCAGAGATATTCCTCGTTCCGTGCTTTGCTTTGGATGCTTCTTAGTTCCGCGCCCTTTGACGCGATCGTGCATTTGATGATCTCATTTTCCAGAATATAGTTCATTGCAATCTCTCCATTCGTAAAAAAATCTTGCAACTTCCTGTTCAATGGATTACGATAATAAGGTCGTAAAACGACCCGGGATCGTAGCTCAGTTGGGAGAGCGCTGCGTTCGCAACGCAGAGGTCGAGGGTTCGAATCCCTTCGGTTCCATTTTCTTTTTTCACATCTATTCAATTATATCATAAACCGTTTTTTTATCACCCCTTGCTTTTAAGAATACGGCCTTTATCCGTCTGCGGATCTCCGAAAAAACAAACCTTACGCAGTCTCTGTTCAGCTGTTCCGTTATTTTTACATCATCCGCACAGGAGGTGTCTTCCGCGTACAGAGCACGCTCATAAATTGTAACAAACCGCAGGAGTTCTTCAGGGATCCTCTCCCGGTTCCTTTGCGCAAATTCCGTAAGGGTTTCTTCCCTTCTGCGCCTGTAACCGGCCCTTTTCAAAAGCTTCATATTCCTTTTGCACAGCGTCAGGATCTTGTCCCTGTCATTCATGTGCCTGTAGCGGTTTTTTCTGTAGCAATGATCTCCCAGAAGGAACAGGCACAGGAAGATCACGCCGAACAGCAGCGGCATCAGGATCCATTTCCACCTGATCTTCTGCAACACATCCTCCTCCGGTTCTTTGACCTCCTCCTGCCGTTCCTGCTCCTGTTCCGGCCCGGGCGCATAGATCTCCGGATTCACGGGTGCATAACCGCCTGTCGAAACAGCCCAGATAACCGGACGTTTATATCCCGGCGTCGGTTCATAGCCGATCCATCCCACACCTTCCAGATAGGCCTCCGGCCAGGCATGGGCCCGGTCTGACTGCACCTCGAAATTCCTGATGTTTGTCAGAACGGCATATCCCTGCACATAGCGCGCCGGAATGCCCTGTGATCTGGCCAGCAGCACGAATGCCGTCGCATAGTGCGTACAGAAACCTTCCGGTTTCTCAAACAGAAGATAGTCGATAAAATCGCCCGGCGTCCTGACACTCTCCGGAAGTTCCCCGGGTGTTCTTGTATATTTGAACCCGCTGAGCATCTTTTCGATCCGGCTCAGTTTTTCCGCATCACTCTTTGCACCGTCAAGCTCCTTCTCCAGAAATGCCTGCGCACGATCGGAAAGCTGTACGGGCTGCAGATAAAGGTCATGAATGCTCTCCCTGTATTTCCTGTAAGCGTCTGCCGTATACTGTTCGCGGACCAGTCCCTGGTTTGTCTGCACGGCACGCTCCCAGTCTTCCGTACTCAGTTCACGCGAATCCTCCAGCAGTTCTTTGAAGACGGGATGATCCCTGTTCAAACGGTAATACTTGACTGTATATTCCGCTCTTGCACTGCTCCGTAATATCCAGTCCCCGCCTGTCTGCAGCATCGGATCCACCAACATGTCGGGCACCGACTTGGGCGGCGCAAATACATGCTTTGTGCGGATACCCTTGTAAGTAATGTGGATACGCACGTT